>NZ_JBHLZP010000018.1:0-35922 GCF_042429965.1 Actinoallomurus acaciae | reverse complement strand
CAAGCCACAGCACGCAGACACCACTTCCGACGACGGCTACACCTCCAGACGATCCAGATCTAGCTATGTAGTACTATATCGGTGGGGCCGTCCCGGCCCCGGCCGTCCAGCCGCACTTCGAGGGGGCCCGGCGCGCCTGGGAGGCACGGGGCCGCGAGGGCGCGCCGAAACTGGTGGCGCTCGCCTACTTCGTGCTCGGGGACGCCGACCGGGGCAGGGCCAACCTCAGGGACTACTACCTCGCCATCGGCCCGGACCACGCCGACCAGATCGCCCGGTCCGCCGGCACGCACACGGTCGCCCTCAAGGAGACCATCGAGTCCTTCGCGGCGATCGGCGCCGATGAGCTGATCCTCCTCCCGGGACTCGACGACGTGAACGAGGTCGACCGGCTCGCCGAGGCCGTCCTGTGAGAGCCGGGCCCACGAGACGCCCCTACGTGGGCGGCGCCTGGCGACCGGTCCAGGGGAACGCCCTGGGCTCCCCGGTCTCGGCGCTCTCCGGCACGTCGGACTCCACGGCCATGTCATCGAACTCGCCGTCCTTGACCCCGAGGAGGAACGCCTCCCACTCGTTCGGGGTGTAGTACAGCGCGACGGCGTCAGGGTCGTCCGCGTCACGCAGCACGACCATGTGCTCGGCGTGTTTGTGGTCGATCGGCACATCCGCGCCGTCGACGAAGAGAACTTCCGCCGCCTCGATAATCCCGTCCATTCCAGCCCCTTCTCCAACACGGACCATCGACGGAAGAACGTACCAGCCGGAGACAGGAAAGAACTTTCGTCCACAAAAGCGAAGCCGATGGTTCCTTAGCACTCAGGCTAAAATATGTTTAGCCTGGACGCATGACGGGCGGAAATAATGCACTGAGCGCCGATATCCTCGTTATCGGTTTTGGTAAGGGTGGTAAGGCCGTCGCCGCGGCGATGGGGCGCCAGGGCAAGCGCGTGGTCCTGGTGGAACAGTCGGATCGGATGTACGGCGGCACGTGCCCCAACGTGGGCTGCGTGCCGACGAAGGCGCTCGTCCACCGATCGGGCAAACGCCGCCCGGACGATGAGATCCAGGCCTGGTACGAGCGTGCGGTGGGCGACGTCCAGGCACTCACATCGCTGTTCCGCAGCGGCAACTTCGAGGCGCTGAACGGCGCCGACACCGTGACGGTGGTCACCGGCCACGCCGTGTTCACCGACGACCACACCGTGAAGGTCGGGACCGGCGACGACCACCTCACGGTCACGGCCGAGACCATTCTGATCAACACAGGTTCCGAGCCGGTCATCCCCGCCGTCCCCGGTCTCCAGGAGAGCAGGTACCTGCTGACCAGTGCCGAGCTGATCGAGACCACCGGGCTGCCCAGGCGGCTGGCGATCATCGGGGGCGGCTACCTCGGGATCGAGTTCGCCTCGATCTACCAGCGGTTCGGTTCGCAGGTCACGCTGTTCGAGTCCGGCCCGGACATCCTGACCCACGAGGACGACGACGTCGCGGCGGCCGCCCGGGACATCCTGTCCGAAGAGGGCATCGAGATCGTCACGAGCGTCCGCGTCGAGGAGGTACGCGACGGCGAGGGCGGCGCGACCGTCACGTACGCCAAGGACGGCCGGCGGGCGAGCATCGAGGCCGACGCCATCCTCGCCGCCACCGGCCGCGCGCCCGCGACGCGCGGGCTCGGACTCGACGCGGCCGGCGTCCGTACGACCGAGAACGGCGCGATCGCCGTCGACGAGCACCTCCGCACGAGCCGGCCGCACATCTTCGCGCTCGGCGACGTGAACGGCGGACCGCAGTTCACCTACATCTCCCTGGACGACAGCCGCATCGTCCTCGACCAGCTCACGGGCAAGGGCGAGCGCTCGGTGACGGACCGGGTCGCCATCCCGCGCACCCTGTTCATGACCCCGCCGCTCGCGACCGTCGGGCTCACCGAGCGCGAGGCCCGCGCGGCGGGACACCGGCTGAGGATCGCCGAGCAGCCCGTCGCCGAGATCGTGTCGATGCCCCGGGCGTACGTCGTCGAGGAGACCCGCGGGCTCATGAAGTTCGTCATCGACGCCGAGACCGACCAGATCCTCGGCGCCGCGCTGCTGAGCGTCGACGCCCAGGAGCTGATCAACACGGTGACACTCGCCATGCGGCACGGCGTCACCGCGGCCGAACTGCGCGACGCCGTCTACACGCACCCCAGCTCGACCGAGGCGTTCAACGACGTGCTCGCCACCATCGTGCGGGCCGACGAACCGTAGGTCCCCTCGAGGCGGTCCCACCACGCCCCCGGCGCACATCAACTCGACCGCCGTCCGCGAGATCCGGTGACCGTGGCCGCCACCGGAATGGATCGAAGGTGCCCGATTCACCGGCCGATCGGACGCCGTCGGCCGTACGCCGGGCCGCCCGCATTCGACTCGCGCGATCAGGTGCTTCAATTGACGCGACGCAGGAAGAAGGGGCGGCATGAGTAAGGTCATCCATTCCGTGGAGGTCTTGTTCATCGACGGTACGGACGTACCGGTCGAGCACAAGAGTGGCGACCATTTCGTCGTACTGCGAGATGCCCTCGACCCCGGCGGCGACGCTCTGTACTTCTCGGCGGATGAGTGGGAGGCGTTCATATTGGGCGCCAAAGACGGCGAGTTCGACGAGATCGAAATATAGACGCGGACCATCGACGCCGGACGGCTCGGCAGGCTCCGGTCTCATCGCGCTTCGGACCAAAGGTGATGACGATTTTGAACTGGCGTAAGTCGATCCGGAGCAATGGCGTGTCGGCCTGCATCCAACTCGCGCCGGGGGACGTCAGTACGGACGACGCCGGAAACATCACGAGCTTCCGCCCGCCGGCCGAGCCGGACGCGAACGCCCCCCAGATTTTGATGGCCGACACCTCGGACGCGATGCGCAAGGGCCTCGAAGAAGCCATCAGGCAGCGGGAGCTCCAGGCGGGGAATACAGGACAAGATTTCTCCACGGCCGCGCGGACGGAAAAGCTCCGTAACGCTCTGCGCTCCTACGTCACCACGGAGCCCGTCTCCCCGGCCGCCCCGCCCACGTCCGGGGAGACGGGCTCCGGGCGCGGTCTCATCCCCATCGCCAACCTGGACGCCGTACCCACCGCCTCCGAGCCCGTCGAACATCCGGCCGTGACCCGTGTGCCGGAGCCGGTACAGGCGGCCGAGCCGACCGTCAGCGGCGGCGACACGATCGTTGAGACGGGCCTCGTGCCGGACCCGCGCCCGGGCGGCCTTCCCCCGAATCTGAGCTGGACGTCGGTTCGGTTTGCTCGCTCCTGGGGCATGGCTTTCGCTCTCGACGGGCCCGCGCAGGATCCCGGGCACGGACCGCCGCTGTCGGCGATCGGTGCTCCGGGGAGTGTCGGCGGCCAGGCGGTCACCGAGCCCGATGGGCTCCAGAGAGAGAACATGCCGAGCCCCGGCGGCGACCCCGGCCAGCAGCTACTGATCGTCAACGCCGACGGGACGCTCCAGTCCTCCAGACGGGGCACGGGGGACGACTCCTGGCCCGATCCGAGTGTGGTCTTCCGCACGGTCGACGACGCGGGGAACCCGACGTTCACCTCCGCCGCGCCGACCGAGGCACGCCGGCCGTTCGCGGGACTGTCGGCCGGACAGGTGGCCTGGGCCGCGAACAACGGAATGCGGTTCGTCGGACCAGGTCAGGACGGTGGCCGGTTCCTGGAGGCTCTGGCGGCGGTGGTACGCGCGACCGGAATCATGCGCCCGGAGGCCGGCAACGTCGACGCGTTGCGTCTCGATCTGATCCGGAAGGTCGAGGCCGACGGAGCACGCGCCGTCCTGAACCTCCCCTTCGCCTCTCGTCTCCTGGGAACCACGTCCGGGACGAGTGAGGGTGAGGTCGCCGGACGCGGCGAGTACGGGGACGCCCCGAGCGGGATCCTCATGCGGCTCCTCGACGCGATCAGGGGCGTGGACGGGCCGGATGAGGTCGGTGAGCTGTGGCCGCATCTGGCACATCACTACCTGGGCCTGCCGATCCGCGCCGTCGACGCGGACGGCAAGGAGGCCTTCTCGGCCGAAGCCGCGTTCGTCGCGAGGACGAACACCGGCGCCTGGATGGGCCTGGCGCCGGTCGGCCCGGCAGACGCACGAGGCGCCGGCACGCGCCCCGCGGATGTGGCGGGCGGCCTCAGTGAAGTGCTGGGGCCGGACCCGCTCAAGGACCTGCCCGCCGGCGCCGAGTCACCGCCCCTCACCGGAACCGTGCTGGGGCGGCCCAAGCGGAGTCCCCAACTCCATCCGGTGGGCGCGCTGTCCGGTCTCGACGGTTTCCTCACTGCCGTGCTGTGGGCGGCCGGGGGCGGTGTCAGCACCCCGGAGGGCGCTTATGTCACCGAGCCGGCCGATCTCCGCCGGGAACTGGTGAAACGGATCCAGCACCCCCAGAGAACCGATCTCGACACGTGGCGGGTCGTACAGGCCCTCTATGACGCCGCTCGCGAAGCGGATGGATCGGACCGGACGGAGTCGTCCGACGACAGGTTCGGCACGGGGCAGGCGCTGAGCGACATCGTCGCGGCCCTTGATGAGACCAGGCCCTGGCCCGAACTCGCCACGGCGGCGGCGCCGTTCCTGCTCAACTGGTTCGGCCTGGCCGTGCATGAGCATCACCCCGGCGGTGTCGTCGGCCGGTACGGGACCGGCCGCCCGGTTCACATCGCCAGGGGTGGAGGTGCCGCTCCGGAGTGGAGTGCCCTCGTACCGGCACACACCCGCTACCGGCCGACCTCGCGTCTGGCCGGCCCCAGCCAGGCCGATCCTCTGCTGATCCGGCTGAACCAGGCGATCGACGATCGCGGGCGGCGTCTCCTCGGCGGCGGGCCCGATCCCGTCCTCGGCCGGCTACGGCGGCAGCGGGAGCACTGGCTGGCGCTCACGACCGGGCAGGAGGCGACCGCTCGCCCGTCCCCGCGGGTGAACGACCTGAGCCGGATCCAGAATCTGGACTCCACATGGCTCGACGCGTGGGCAGGGGCCGACGGCGACCGTACGGGCCTGGACGTGGGCCTGGCCGTCGAGGTCGTACGGCTCCTCCACGGTGCGTACGACGGCGCAGCCATCACCTCGGCCGGCGGACCGGTCCCGTCCGGGCTTCCGGGAGTGCCGGCGGCCCGGTGGGTCACGGTGACCTCCGAATCCGATCTGATCATCGCCATGCCCAGGGAGGGAATGGCGATATTCCTCGGCGAGCAGCACGCCGAGGTGATCGTTCGGACCGCCGAGGCCCTGAACCGCGTCGAGCCGGACCCCGAACGCCCCGGTGCGGCGCGAGTGGTCCCGTGGTCGTGGAGGTCGGGCGGCGTCGCGCTGCTCATCGACGCGAACGGCGCCACCCTGTCCGCTCAGGACCTCGGGCTCGGCGACAGCGTCCGGCCTGCCGCCGACACGGTCGAGACCGAAGGCCGGCCGGTCGTCGGCCCCGAGTCGGCATCGGTGACGGTCTCCGAGCCGCAGCGGAAGCGGGCCGAAGGCCACGGAGCACGCGTCGAGCCCGTCGCTCCGGGCGCGAACGCGATGTTCGAAGCGGTGATCGCGGCAGGCGGCGGTACCGTCGTCGTCGACGGCGCGCACATCACCGACGCGATGTCGTTGCGCCGGGCGGTCGCCGACCACATCCGTTCCCTGCCCGCCGGGTCGTCCCTGCTCGACTGGCCGCTGGCGAACGCGGCCTACCGCTTCGCGGGTGAGCATCGCATCATCGAGGACTTCTTCCCGGACACACTCGCGCAGGTCGACCAGCAGAGACTGCACGACCAGATCCTCGACCACATCGCCTCCGGAGAGGCATCGCGATACATCGCGGAGGGCTTCGCCTCACCCGACCACTGGCCACAGATGGTCGACATCCTGGGGATCGACGCGATCGCCCGCGCGCTGGGACGCGATGTGGTCGTCCTGGGATCCGACGGACAGGCCGAACGCCATGGCCAGGCCGGGGGCCCGCCCATCGTGGTGGCTCGCATCACGTTCACGGGTGGCGCCGGACTCAAGCCCGGGTGGGGGGCCGTCGTTCCCGCCGGAGACGCCGCGTCGACGATCGAGTCCATCGATGCCGTCGACGTCACCCCGGTCAGGTCCGCACCGGCCGGTGACGCGCCTCTCTCGGAAGGCCAGAGGAGGACGGCGGAGGCGCGGGCGTTGGCCATCCGTCCAACGCTGACCGGTCCCCGGTCCTTCTACGACGCGGTCCTCGCCACGGTCGGCGGCGCGTACCTGCTCGACAACGAGATCGTCATCGCGACGCCGGAACGGTTGCGCGACACGCTGGCCACGCTGGTCCGTGATCGCCCGGACGTATTGAGCGAACAGGACCGGCAGCACATCCGCGAGGTCGTCGGCGCCGTCGACGACGACGAGATCCGCGACATCCTCCGCGACGACGAGGACCCACGCGGTGTGGAGATGGCCAAGCGCCTGATCGGCCCGTACCTCGCGCTCGATCTCACCGTCATCCTTCAGAACGGGGAGATCACCGAGTACGGCGAACCCGTCGTCGCTCATGACGGTGCCGAACCGGCCGTCCGCAGGTTCGGGCAGCCCATCACCCTCGCCGAGCCCGGCGTACACGAGGAGGTCGGTGCGGCAGGTCCGCACTGGGCGGCGTTCACCGCGACGCCGCCGCCGTACGACGTGCGGCTGCACGAACTGTCGGACCCGGACGACCTGAACGAGACGCGTGTCATCCGCCCCTGGGATCCCCGCCGTTTCCGGACCGTCGTCCCTCACGAAAAGCACCGGCAGGACGACCCGTGGCGCGACAGCAGCTACAGCCACAGCCCCGACCCCCACGTCGACGACTACTGCGTCTCCGTCGCCGTGGTCAGGCTCCCGGTCCGACCGGGGTGACGGCGGCCGGGGACGGACGACATTACGAGAAGCGAACGCATCGCCCGGCCCGCGTAAGCCCGGCCGGGACGGCGGACACCAACCCCTGTCCGAGAAAGCATCATCCGATTCGCAGGGGAGCATGATGAAGATCATCACGTGCGCCGCCGGCGCCGGTCTGGCCGCAGCGGCCGTGGTGGCGTTCGCCGCGGTACCGGCCACGGCCGCGACCGCGCACCGGGGCGCGCCGGTATTCGTCCAGACGGACAACCCGGGCGGCAACACCGTCGTCGCCTACCACCGCGCGGCCGACGGCACCCTCACCCGGGCCGGGGTCTACCCGACCGGCGGACTCGGCGGCGTGGCCGCCGGCTCCGTCGTCGACCATCTCACCTCGCAGGGCTCGCTGACCTACGACCGGCGGGCCGGGCTGCTGTACGCCGTCAACGCGGGCAGCGGCACCGTGACGGTGTTCGCGGTCCACGGCGACCGCCTCGAACGTACGCAGGTCGTCTCTACCGGAGGTGATTTCCCCAACAGCGTCGCCGTTCACGGGAACACGGTGTACGTGCTGAACGGCCTGGGCGGAGGATCCGTCCAGGGCTTCCTCCGGGTCGGGCAACGCCTGGTGCGGGTCCCCGCGTGGAAGCGGGCCCTCGGCCTGGCCGAGGACGGCGACGCCGCCGCCGAGGTCGCCTTCTCCCCGGACGGGTCCAAGCTGGTGGTCACCACGCAGGGCAACGGCGACGCGATCGACGTCTTCCGCGTCGGTGTCCGCGGCCCGGCGGCCAGGCCCGTCGTGCACACCAAGGCCGGCTCCTCGCCGTTCGGCTTCACCTTCGACGCCCACGGGCACCTCGTCGTCACCGAGGCGGGCACCAACAGCGTCGCGACGTACCGCATCGCCCGCGACGGCACCGTCACCGCGATCGACGAGGCGGCCACCGGCCAGGCGGCGACCTGCTGGGTCGTCCGCAACGGCGCCCATGTGTACGCGTCGAACGCGGGCAGCGCCACGCTGTCCGGCTACCGGGTCGACGGCGAGGGCTCGCTGACCGGCACCGGCCTGACGTCCACCGACCCCGGCACCGTCGACGCCGCCGTCTCCTCGGACGGGCGCGACGTCTACGTCCAGGCGGGCAAGGACGGTGTCGTCGACGAGTTCCGTACGTCGCCCGACGGCTCCCTGACCCGGCTCGGCACGGTGACCGTGCCCGGCGCCACCGGCGGCGAAGGCATCGCCGCCGGCTGAAACACGATCGATGAAAGGAAACAACATGACTCTTCTACGACCGGGCGACCCCTTTCCGACGCTGACCGTCCCGCGCGTCGGCGGCGGCTCGCTCGTCCTGCCCGACGACCTTCAGGGCCATTTCGGCGTCATCCTGGTCTACCGCGGGCAGTGGTGCCCGTACTGCAACGCGCAGTTGCGGGCCTTCCAACGCGCCCAGGACAAGCTCGCCGAACTCGACGCCAGGGTCGTCGCGCTGTCCGTGGACGACGAGGCCACAACGCGAGCCCTGGCCGACAAGCACGGCCTGACGTTCCCGCTCGGGCACAGCGCCGACGCCGACGCCATCGCCGAGGCGACCGGCGCGTTCGTCAACGAGGACCCGAAGTACCTCCAGTCGACGGGCTTCGTCCTCGACGCCGACGGCCGGTCGGTCGTCAGCGTGTACTCCAGCGGCGCCATCGGCCGACTCGTCCCTGAGGACGTCATCGGCCTGATCCGCTACGTGCGAGAGCACGCGGCCTGAACGACGGGAGGCCACGGCCGCGTGCCGTGGCCTCCCGCCCGCACCCGCGGATAAGAGGGCCCGGCCGCCGGACGGCTGACCCGTACGGTGACTTCACCCGACGGCCGCCCCCGCTGGTGACCGACTCCGGACGCGGCCGCACACGGACGGTTGTGCGCAGGGGACGTGGCCAACCGAATCGCCACGGGCAAGGTACGGAGCCTGGTTCCGACCGCGGTCGCCGAACTCAGGTCATGGCTCGACACCATCACCCGGCACCGCCGTGGCAGGTCGGCGATCGCCGTCGCGGAAACGACGGTCACCGTGCCCAAACTGCAGGTCACCACGGCAGCGACGAGTTCTGAAGCGGTACACGGTGTCAGTCCGCGTCGTCAGCAGGAAGTACGTACTCGACCGCGAGCTTTGCCATGTGCAGCGGATAAGGGATTTTCAGTGGTGCATCGAGGTCGGGGGCGAACCGCAACTGATGGACGCAGTCCGCCCACTCTTGCGGCTGATCCGGTTTAGCTCCCGCCTGACAGGCAGCCACAACGATTTCGAGCAAGTTGGGGTTGAAGGCGGTGACGCCGGTATCCCGAACCACTTTCTCTTTCTGATTGACGCGAGTCCCCTCCTTGCGCGCTGTAACCGTAGCGTTCTTCGCAGTATGCGGCCGATCTGAACTGCTGTAGAAGACCCGGCCGCTGGGGTCGCCTCCCACTCTCCAAACCCCGGCGGGAATCCCCTCCTGCTCGCCTGATCCATGCCATTGGGGGGTCTCGTCTCTCGCACTGTCCCGAACCCTGACATGCCGGAGTCCGCAACCCCACAGATCGATCGGAACGGCATCCCCGTCGTCGAGCCAGATCTTGTCGAGAGCCAGTGCCTCATGGTTGAGCCAGGTCCAGGAATCCCGCATGTTCTGTGCGTGGGAGAGCAGCAACGTGGGCGTGTTGCGCAGGTTGTACAACATCGAACGCAGGAAGGCCGTCGTCTCTCGACGCCTGATGGCCCTGGCGGAATCGAGATCTGCTTCGTCCTGCACGACGCCAATTTCCTCCAGATGATCCTCGACCATCTCTTCGGAGACCCCGGTCGCGAGCCAGAGGAGGAATTTCCGATAGGGAACCCAGCGGCGAGCATCTGAGTTCCACCCTTCAACCGCCGCAGCACCACCGCCGGGACGAAGTCTCACCGCCACAGGCTTTTGCACTGATCTCCGGGTCGGCCCGTGGCGCTGCCTCTTGGCCATCCAGACGGCCAGATACTGAAGGTCCTCGGGCACACCGGATGCAGTGTGCTCCGGAACTCGGGCAAGGCCGAACTGCCGGAAGCTGTCCAGCCAACTCTTCTCCACTCGATGAGACATATTCTTCTCAAGCGATTTCGAGGCCGGCGTCTGGACGAACTGACTGACCACCCCGGCATCAGCGAAGCCGAGCCTGACTGCGAACTTCGGATCGGACCAACGAACTTTGAAAGTGCGTTCGATTTCTACCAGGACGATGTCGGGCTTACGCCCCCCGACCAGGGCCGCGTGGGCCGTCTCCTTCCGTCGGCGCCTGAGCGCCGCACGAAACTCGCCGGATTCCAGGTGCACGGCACCGACTTCTAAAGCCCTGACGAGATCGCCGGCACGAGTGGCTTGGAGCACGATGGCGATCTCCTCGCATCGCCAGCGCCAGACACCGTTAACCGGCTCGCATGGCGCAAGCCCCAGCAGAGAACGGAACGAGTCCACTGCGGAATCGAGGGTCTTCTGCTCCTGATGGCAGATCCGGGCGACGAACGGCTGTTCTCCGAGCATCTCGCCGAGCATTCTCCGCCGTCTGGCGGCATCATCGTCAGCCGAACGCCTGGCGTGTGCCGCACGGATGGCGGCGGCCTCAAGTTTCTCTGTCCGTTTCGGGACTCGAGCAGCGACCGGAAGATTCGCCGGCTTGCTCGATCTCGAGCGGGTGCAGACAGGTACACGCTCTACGACCTCTGAGAGGGCCTCCCCCACCCACCTCAGCATCGGAGCGCGGTCCGCAGACATGAGACCTGCCCCCACCTCGTGCTTCCCCATCACGTTGCTGTATGCGATCGCAGCCCGCACTCGCAAGTCGTTCAGCCCTAGAAGGAAAGCCTCCGGCTGTTCACTCAACAGCGCTGCATCGATCTCATTCTCGATCAAGCTCGCCGTTGGGAGCAGATCGATACGGTCGACCGGCAGCCAACCGTATTTCGCCGTCGCCGAGGAGTAGCGGATACGGTGACGGGCCATTCGTCGGGTGTCAGCATTTGTTCCGGGCCAGGGCGATTCCGAGACCAGGTAGACCGATGCCGCCCTGCCGCGGGTAAAGATCGTTCCGCCTTTGTCGACCTCGGTCACCCATCTTCTGACGCCCGTCCGAACATGCAGCCGAGGAACCGGAGAGAACGGGATGCCGTGGAGGGTGATCGTGATGAGATAGGAGAAGGCTCCGTCAGGCTCGACACACGGCGGCCAGGAAACGAGTTCGGCTCCCTGGCCGCCGGTCTGTGTCTCCAGAAACGACCAGGGCCTGCCGCCGCCTCCGACGAACGGTTCGTCGCGAGTTCTGATGAGACGGCCGCAGAGATCCGGCAACAATCTGTACAGACGATGCTCCGGCAGTGCTGTACCGCCTCCACCGAGCTCCCGACGAGTCAGGTCCACGGGCTCGTATTCCCAACGGAGCCGGGACGAGTTCAGCTCGGCGAGTGCGCATTCCTTTAGCGCTTCATCGCCAGACAACCCTCGCAGCCAAATACCGATCAGGTCGCGGATGAGCGTGACGTCGACCGGATGCTGGCTGTAGAGCCAAGGCACGTCGTCCGCCGCCGCGACCCGGCTACCAGTCGTCAGCACGTCTGGAGCGGCCAGCGGGAGAAGCGCATTCAGGGAACGGATCGGGAAGCTGTGGAACTCACTCCGACGTCGCTCAGGCAGACCTGACCGGTAGAACTCGGTCAGTGCCTCCCGGAGCCGTGGCGGAAGGCATAAGATGTAGAAGTGCGCTTCGGCATCGGTACGAACGCTGAATGCGCCCAATTCGATCGTGTTGTAGGCCATCAGAAGACCTCCCCACGATGATCTGGGATGGGCGCGGGTTCGGAATCCAGCAGAGCTTTCAGGCCGTCGTAAAGCGGCCGGTAGAGTGCCTCGGCGAGATACCTAGATGCGGCATCCACCTCCAGACGATGTGCGGGAATCTTTTTTTGCCACGTCGGATTCCCGAAGTAAGGCGCAAGTACATCCCTCATGCTGACGAGCAGGCTCGTGGAGGCTCGGTCACCTCTCGTCCCCTCGGCCCGTTTCGGTGCGAAGGCGGCGTCAACGAAGTGCACCCGAGCATCCACTCCGCCTCTCGTCAACCTTCCAATCACCTGCCATAGCGTTACCATCAGGTCCCAAGTGAGGTATTCGCGATCGGCGGCGCTCAGCCCGCGCCAGCTCATCCTCCGATTGGCCAACCGATGCAGCTCACCACGAGCGGTCTTGCGCCAGTCCAGTCCGGCCTTGTCGAGAGTCGGAGCCTTTCCGACACGAGTTTCGAATTCACCGCCCGAGCAGATCTGGCGGGTCGTGTAGTCATTGAGGGCATGCACCAGGACGTCGATGTTTCCGGGTTGAGGGAAGGGCCGGGACAGGAAATAGACCGCCCCGAACCCGGCCTTGTCCTGATCGTTCAGAATGTTGTGGCCACGTTCTACGGAGAGCAGCGGGGCGACGAGAATCTTGTGACCGGTCCCGGCGAATGACGCGACCTCGCCCCGGCGGAGCGTTGGCACCGCCTTGTTAGGATCGAGATCGAACAACGCCCCGTCCACCATCGGGTCGTAGTCGTCCGAGATGAGCAGACACACCTCGTCCTTCCAATTTTTCGACTCGTTGATCGTCACCGCGGCGACCGCCGCGTCGCGATAACTGCCGGTCAGGACGAGCAGCCTTCCTCGTCCGATGGGGAGCTTGTTGATCTCCGCTTGGAACTTCGAGAGTCCCCAATCGTGGCCGGGGTCCGGCTCGGTCAAGCCTCTGACCATTTTTCGCAGGATGTCGGTACGGATGTCGTCTCCGGCTCCCGAGAAGTAGAGCGGCCTCTTCGGAGTGTCACTGTCGGCACCTTCTACGCGGTCATAGATGAAGGTGGTCTCCATAAAGATCTTTGGAAGAGGCGACGGCTGGCCAGCCTGCCCCGGGGTGGCGTGGAGGACTGCGGTGACCGGTTCCTCCAAGTGATAGCGGGTGGACGCGCCCGCCCAACTTGTGCCCGACATCAGCAGGACGTTCGGTCCGTGGCTGTCGTCCACCGCATGCAGCGTGGGGAGTGCCTTGAGGAGCCGTCGGCCGAGCCCGGTATAGCGGATGAACCGGAGTTCTCCGGTGTTGCTGAAGCCGCGGTGCCCATCCGGAACGAATTGGAACGCGAGGATGTCACCCATCGGCGATTCAGGGATTACCGCCGCGAAGTCGGCCGGAGAGCTGTGGTAGAGCGCATTGGCCGATGGGTCCAGGCTGAGCGATGTCTCGATCCGCGGCCATAGGCTGGTGATGAGATTCAGCCGATCGTGCATGATGGCCAGAAGGATCGTGAACTCGAATCTCCGCCGTTCCAGTTCGAGCTCTTGGCGGACGTTCTCCAGGGTCACCGCGTCGAGTGAGTTCTCCGGGTCCTCGACCAGGGTGTCCGGATCGCGGAAGCCTGCCAATGACGCCAGCAGATCGGCGACCTCGCGACGGGCGCGAGGATTGCCCGGACTGTTGGTGACCAGACGGCGGGCGAGTTCTGACAGCCGTAGGGTCTCGGCCGCAGGGGTGACGTTCGCCAACTCGGCTTCGTCTGCGTCACCGACGGGGTCGTCCCGGAAGTCGTCGAGGATCTTCAGCATGACTTCTCGACGCTTGTCCCTGATCACCTGCTGCTGCTTCGGATCCTGGTCCAGCCAGCCCAGCAGTCGTGATTGGGAGGAGACATCGCGTTGCAGACGCGTCGCCGGCCAACGGCTGACCAGGCTTAGCTGCAACGACCACACGCTGAACAGGTCCGACCCGACCCACTCGCGGAGGGATTCGTCCTCGACCAGCATCGCGTAGATCCTGTTGGCCGTTGTCGCGACCATGTCCAAGGCGCCCATCCACAGGCGAACGTAGGTGTCCTCCAACTGGATCCGCCCCTCTCGCGCGAGCACTGCCAAGCTGTGCCGTGCGATGCCGTCGAGCCACGAGTCGTCCCCCCTCTTGTAGAGGGACGCCGCAGGCGCGAACACCCGATCCAAGCGGATCTGCACCTGGTCCGCCTCATCAACGATGATCAAATTGCTGTTGAGGCAGGCGGCCTCCAGATACCGGACTCGCTCCAGGTTCTGTTGCGCCGGTAGGGACGAGACCACGAGAGCCTCGGGAGTGGCGATCCAAACGGTGGCGTCGGGCAACGACCGGGCGGCATGATGGCGCGCGCAACTCGCCCACAGCGGGCAGGACCGTCGCTTCCGTTCCTCTTCGAGGGGAGGGTCTTCACCTTCATCCGCCGGCTTGAGCGGTATCAACGAAGAACAGGGAGCCTCACGGAAACGCAGCGCACGCTCGGCTTCCGCGCCTCTCAACGCGCTAAGTGCACAGGCGGTGCTGAAGTACTCGAATCCGGCATCATCGTGCAGTAGCGGGTTCGGCCAACGGCCGTTGACCCGTCGGTGCAGCCGAGTGATGTGCTTGTCCCGCTGTGATGTGCCGACGATGGGCACAGCCCGCAGCTTCGACCAGGACGCGTACTCCGGATTCTTCTCCAAGTCGACGTGAGCGGCCTTCTCACGAAGCCGGTTGAATCGCTCGGCGACCTTGAGCGCGTCCGCGACATCCCCGACGACGAGCACGGCCCGCTGGTCGAGCACGGTCACGGCGTGCACCGCAATGATGTCCCGCAGCGTGCTCTTGCCCACGCCCGGGATGCCGATGAGGTTGAGTAACCGGTCGATGACGAGCCGGTCCGCGTCATGGAATCGCTCGTCGTCTGGCCCGCCTATGGTCGAGAGCTGCATCCTGATGAAGCGCGTCTCCCAGTCATCTAGGATCTTCGAGGAACCGGCGCCGTTTTTTTCAGAGTCCAGCCAGGCCATCTGCCGGGCCGTCGTGCGAAGTGCCGCCACCGGCTCGTCGAAGGCGGATCTGCCGGGGACAGGTTCCAGACGCATGGCAGGCGGTGCGACGACCGGAAGGTCGGCTGGGATGACTACATCCTCCCAGCCGAAGCTCTGCCCTTTGAACCGGTGCGGACCGGCTTGTGCGGGCCGCAGACCGCTCCTGGTGAATGGCGGCATCGAGCTGATCAGGTGGGTGTACACGGCAGCTCTTCCGGGTGCCTTGGCCGGGTTCAAGCGCACCGCCGGGCGCGTCAGATCGGGTGCAAAAGAGAACTCGCGGAACCGTTCGGACAGTTTGAGATATGCCTCTAGCGTTGACCGCCACACTTCCCTGCGGTGCATCGAGGCAAGGTGATGGCGAGCGGCTCGAAGCACGCGATATCTTGTATCGTCGAGTAGCCCCTTGGCTCTACCGAACGGATAACCGCCGAAGAGCGTCCAGCCGTCGATCGGCCGAAGGGCGGGATCCACCAGCTCCATGACATGCAAGCCGAGCTCGACCCGATAATCGAGTCCCTGCGCGCAGAGTTCCTTGAATTCCTTGATGGTCGGCGCAGCGAGCATCTCCAGGGCCTCTTCCAGATGCGCCCTCGTGTCACGCATTGGCATTCCTCCACGATGTGATGCGCTGCGGCGCGACGAGCAGGTGGCGAATCGGGCGTGTGACGTGTCGGAGGCCCTCGTCACGGTTCAGGATTCCTCCGGCCGCCCCCCTGCCTTGCCCGGGGCAGGCTTCGATCTCGCATCGCCATCGGCCCTGGCCCGCGACCATCAGGAGCCCGCATACCGCGCATGCAGCAGCTCGGTTGGAATCGTCGAAGTATCGGGGTTGGACGTCGATGTAGACCATCCGCAACAGCTCGTCGTTCGGCATGAGCCCACCGATGGGCCGCATCTTCAATCTGGCTCTCATGCCGGTCGTCAGGACAGGATTTTCGATCACCGTTCCGAGGAACTCCCAGTATCCGTCCGCGACTTCGTTGTCTCGGTAAAAGTTCCGGATCTCCCTCATAATCAACCGCTCGACATCTTTTCCGTCCGCAGCCTCCCGCCCGGTCAAGCCGGCTGCCAGCCGCACGCAAAGCTCGGACGGCGTGTCCGATTCCGGCGTCACCAGCCGGCCAGAGAGCTGTTCGTCTAGGGGCAATCTGAGGAAAGCCCAGTCCTCCAGGTCCACATCCCGGCAGTAGGCCATGAGTTCTGGCAGGGATCGCGGAACCTGTTGCGCTGTACCGCCACCCGGGTGCCGGATGGCACCGACCAAGGCGATCCGGTCCACCACCCGCTGGGCAAGCATCGGGTAGGGCAGTTCGAACGGTTTACCCGAAGGCCAATCCGCCAGATCGTGGACCGTGAGAGCGACCATACGAAGGATCCGCAGCGATTCCTCCTCATCGAACGCTCCATCGACCAGCTTGTCGAGGACATTCGGCGAACGGAAGAGTTCCTCGTCCTCTTGCTCGTTCATATCTTGGAATCCTCCGTCTCCGCCGCCGAGCACCAGCGCTGGTAACCACATGACCGGCATATCTTTTTCGACGGCGTCGGAGCGAACTCCGTGTCGGAATGCCAAGGCCCGGCAAGCGCGGCTATCACATCCCGGGCCTCTGCCCGGATTCGTTCCGACCTCGGATCGACAAGTCTGATGTCTGCTTCATTTCTCCGCAGCACTTCCAGCTCGATGACCGATGAGGGCCCCAACGGGATCTCTCCCGATTCGAAGAGCAGCACCGCGAGAGCGAGCTGCGGATACTCGGCCAGCAGCTCCTCTCCACCGAAGCGGTGCACTTTGGCCGTCGTTTTGACCTCCCGATAACTCCATGAACCATTTCTGCGGTAGAGCAGGTCCGCATCCGCGATGACGAGGACATTGGCTCTCCGGTCTTCGACGACAAGTGTCTGTTCCGGCCGGCCTTTGTCATCCGCGTTGATGCCCGTGAACGGACAGACCTCCAGGTGCATGCGCAGTATGTCCCATGCGGCTCGGGAGTCATCCGCTGGTAGGGCCCACCTTTCCGCGGCCCAGGTATCGGGATCGTCGGGCAGATCGTCCTCCGTGCAGGGCCTGGGGGGTGTCCGCTTATGCATCCTCCGCATCCAGTCGTGGACGGCCTTGCCCTGCCTGACTGGCTTAGGATTCTCCTGTACGTCGCCGGAGGGGAGGCCCAACTGCCGAAAGTGAGCCTTCGCCGGGCAGTCGGCGTGGTAACGCCCGACGGTTACCGACCAGCTCCGCCAGGCTCGTGGCTGCTCGATCCCCAGTACTCCAGGCCGTTGGTGCAAGGCTCGGCAGCTTGGACGGATCTTGCACTCGTAGCAATCGCGGCCCGGCCGGAGTGAACCATCGGAGAGCATGCTGCGCAATGCTGCTGATCCGCGCTCTGCGAAAAGCGTCTCCGCGACTGCTCGAGGCTCGTCGAAGACGGTCTCAGAGCGTCCATCGGCTAAGCCGACCTTGACTATCCGGATGCAGTCGGGCGGCAAGGTCGAGAGATATCGCGGGTCGGGGAGACGCAAGGGGAAAATCTCTCCGGCCAGGAAAGCAGCCTTCGACGCCATGAATCTCGCCCGGTCGATCTCGACACCCGTTGCGAGCACGTACGCCATCACCGCGATCTCTTCCTCGGAAAGATGCTTGTCCTCCGCCCTTTTGATGGCGGGCACCCTGAGCTCTCGAATGATCTGCCCACCACGCGAGTACACATAGGGCCTGCCCCATACGCAGAGTTCGAACGGCCTGGCGTTGCCGTTCGCCGCTGGATACTGGCGAACCCACGGTGTGGTAGCGGAGAACCCGGCGACACCCGCCAACCCCGCGTCGTTCGTCAGGGCGGCCAGATAGTTCTCCACGGCCACCCTGGTCCAGGCCATGAGGCCGGAGTGGACGGGCGATATCCGGTCACCACCGACCTCCCGCCGCGGCTCGCCGAGTCTCGGCAGCAACGCGCACGCTTCGTCAAGCGTCATCGCGTTCTGTTCGTCCTCGATCACGTTGAGGACGGCCATCAAAGGCGCGACGATCACACCCTCCAGCGGCGGAGGTGCCGGCTTGTACTGCCGCCGCACCAGACGATCTGACTTCACCCGACGGTGGGCGGGACAATGGTCCTCGCCAGGCCGCGCCGATGAGCTGAACACCCGAATCGACGCACTATTCGCAAATTTGTTCGAAATGACGAACCCCTCGCTCGCGCTCGCGGTGATTATGCAACTTTTTCTATAGTCTTGTGAAGAGCGGGCTGATAATTTCAGGAGAATGCGGGATAAAATGGACGAACTGAGCATAGGGGACACACTTGAGAACCGCTACCGAATCGACCGCATGCTCAACTCAAGCGGCGGTATGGGCGTGGTCTGGCTGGCCGAAGAGAAGGCCCTCTCCCGACATGTCGCGATCAAGACGATGGCTCCAGAGCAGGTCCTTACCGGCAGGGGCTGGAACTATGGGACGTTGAAAGAGCGCTTCGAGCTCGAGTACCGCGCGACGGCGACCCTGGACCACCCGGCCCTGCCTGCCATCTATCATGCGGGCACCCTGCCCAGCGGACTCCCCTACTACGTTATGCAGTTCCTCGCTGGCCGGACCGTCCATGAGCTGCTCGAAAAGCGCGGCCCGACGTTCTCGCTCGAGGAGGCGGCCTGTTTCGGTCTTCAGCTCTGCTCGGTACTCGCCACCGCCCACGAGAGAGGCATCGTCCACCGGGACCTCAAGCCGGAGAACCTCATAGTCCTCAAGTCGGGTCTATTGAAGATCATAGATTTCGGGATCGCCTATGTCGTTGACACCAAGCGCCGGATAACGACGAGCCATAGCCCTGGAAGTACGAACTTCATGGCACCGGAGGTCTATTCCGGACGGAACCCAGGTAGTCCCGCGGCGGATATCTACGCTCTCGGATCCCTCATCTACACGCTCCTCGGCGGACCGGTGTTCCGCGGCGGCACCGCCACCTCTGACCGCGCCCTGCTTACGGTCATCCCCGATGCTCTCTCGGCCAGAAACCCACGGGTGCCTGTCGAATTCGGAGCGCTGGTGGACCAGATGCTCATGAAGAACCCCGATGAGCGACCGGCGGATGTCAGAGAGGTCGCGGCACGCCTGGCACCGTGGACCCCCAAAGTCGACAGGCGCGAGTTGACGCCGGCAGAGTACGACCTGACTCGCCTGTTCCGCATACCTTGCGCCCTGCCCATCGCCGATGCCCGGGGCTCGAAGCTCCCTCCTGTAAGGATCAAAACGCCCGAAATGACACCACGGCTCGTACGTGCCGAGTTGACCGCTCTGCAACAGGAATGGACGCAGGGCGAGCGGTCGCAGGTCGTCGAGAAAATGGGAGATCTGCTACGCCGGGTAAGGCAGCAGAACGGTGATCTGGCTAACATTCTCCTGGAGATCGGGCCGACTTACGGCGATTATCTCGAAGAGATCGGCCGACACTTCGAGGCGCGCGTGGAGCGCGAACGGTTGCGGGACTCCTTCATGCCGAAACTCGGCCCGAAACACCCCGTGATGCGTGATCTAGTTCATCGGATCGAGCCGCCACCCCGGGATCTTGGTATGGGCTCGGCCTGAAACTGCACCAGGCGGCCTCTTGGGGTCGGTCGGGCCGGTCAACATCATTCCCCTCCTTCGAGCGACTTCCCTCCATGCAACACCAATTCTACCCGTTGGTAGCTGGCATTTCAGGAGTCGTCGCCCATCATTCTGGCTATTTCGTCGGCTTCCCGGCGGGCTTCTTCCGCCCGGACGAGATCCCCTACGGAGCTCAGGGTTTCGGCCATACGCATCAGAGTCCGAGACGTATTCACGTTGTGTCCTATTAACCGGTATAGCTCCAAGGAGCGCTCGAAATATTCGAGCGCTCGTCCGTTATTTCCTAGTTCGCGATTGATGCAGGCAATGCTGTCGAGGTCGGCGGCATGGCTTGTGTCCTCCTCCAACTCGGCGTGGATGCGCGCGGCGGCGATGCAGTGCTCAAGTCCGTCCTGCAGCCGACCTAGCGCGGCTTCACTCCAGCCCAGTCCGTTCAAGGCGTCCGCCTTTTCGCCTCGTACACCGTTCGAAGCGAAGATGTCGACTGCACTCCGGTAGTATCCGATCGCCTGCTCGTCGTTCCCCGAGGTCGAGAGGATGACGGCGAGGACGTGTCCGCATCGGGCTCGTTCCAACTCTCGCGCCGGATCCAGGTCCCGCAACACCCGTTCTATGGCTTCGGCGCCTTCGCGATAGCGACCGAGCCGACGGAGGGTCACCGCACGCAGCCTCTTGAAATAGGGCTGCTTTTCCGTCCCCTCCAGCGGCACTAAAAGCTGGTCCAGTATGTCGAGACATTTCTGTGATCGACCTGAATGCCAGAGCCTCTCGATTAGGGCATCGGCGATCGCAACGGCCTCATGCAGAAATCCACGCTCCAGTCCGTATTCGTATGCCGCCAGATATCTGGCGATATCGGTTGGGGTCCAGGATCTAGCCCTCTCCAGCTCGGGCGCGCGGCCCGCATAATGGCGTAGCAGTCTGAGGTTCGCCTCGTCTATAAATGCGACTGTGCCGGCGTCGGCCGTGCCGACCTGAAGTGCATATTCCCGGACCAGGTCGTGCATGGTGAAGCCGTCCGCGCCCTCGGTCAGTAGCTGCCGTCGAGCGAGTTGGCGAAGTAGTCGCTCCGCACGTGGCCGCTGCAGCAGAACGCGGGCTCCTTCGACGCCAAGCGTCGGTCCAGGAGCTCCGCCATACAGGAGGAAGGCGTCTCGAAGATCCTCCGGAAGCTCGTCCACGGACCAGGAGAACACCTCTGCCAAGCTGGCCGAGAACTCTCCCAGTTCGAACACGTCCAGCACGGTCGTGCGGTCGTCGAGTTGTTCGGCCAAGGAGGACAGGGGCAGGTCCGGGGCCTCTCGCACACGGCCACCGACCATGGCCATGGCAAGGGGAAGGCCACCACATGCACGCAGAATGCGCTCGAACGCCTCGGCTTCGTGCGCGATCCGGTCGCTGTCTACATAGGCGCGAAGCAGATCTTCCGCTTGCTTTGAAGGCAGAGTCCCGAGGCGTAGGAAGGCGATGTTGGCCTGGGTGACAAGGCCGCCGAAGTTGGATCTCCCTGTAATGATCACAACCGATCCGCCCCGGCGTGGAAGCAGGCTCTCGACGACTGAATCACCCGCGTTGTCCAGGACAATAAGGAGCTTGCGGCTTTCTATCAACCGGTGGTAACGGCTGATTTCATCCGGATCGTCATCGTCGGCGGGAGCCTTCATCCGTTCGAGCAGGCTTCCCACGGTCTCCTCGAGGGTCAGGGGACGTCCCGGCCCGTACCCGCCTAAGTTGATCAGCACCTGCCCGTCGGGAAAATGGTCGGCCCAGCGGTAGGCGAGTTCGATCCCGAGAGCCGTCTTGCCGGCGCCCGGACCCCCACTAATGATCAAATGCCGCGGGCTCTCCATGTGCGGATCAGCTTCGGACCTTTCGAGGAACGGTTCCGGTCGGGTCGGAAGATCGAAGACGCCACGCATGGTGCTCGCCTTCCGTACATGTGCCTTCAGGTACTCCGCTGAGAACCAGCCTCGGCGTGCACCCAGCTCCACTCCGATCTTGAAGAGAGCATCGAAGGCCTGCCGACCGTTCTGCCGGTCTTCGGCGGGTGCCAGCAGCCCGTGGCAGCGTCGCAGATCCACGCCAGCTGGATCACTGAAGTCGAGCTGGGTGATCTGCAGGACCCGGAGCAGCGCCCTGAGCTCGGTCTCGTGCATCTCCGTCCCGGTCGCACCACGCCATCTTGCGGCGAGGGACTCCCTCAGAACGGTGAGTGCACGGCGGCCCTGCTGATTGACCGCGACTTGTTCTAGGGGATAGTCCCGCGGGTGACCTCGGAGCCGTGCGAATATCGATGACAGCTGAAACGAGGCGCTTCCGCTCTCATCGGTGGCGATCACCAACCGGTCGTCGTCCTCGCGCAGTGGACGGAATCCGTCCGCCGTCGGGATGCCGTTGACATAGGCCTCGATCACCTGGTCCAAGGCCTTGCCGAAATGCTGCGACGCCCCATCGAGCCGGGACAGCCCCGCTTTGGCCTGGATGAAGACAAATCCGCCGTTCGACAGCGCGATCCCGAGATCGTCCACGGCGTACCCGACCTCACTACCGACCGATTCGATCCGGGCCAGCGGATCGAGGCCCAGCGTCGGCACCAGCCCTGCTGTGGCATGTGCGGCCCAGTAGACGAATACTCGCGCTTGAAAGGCGATGCCCGCCGTCGCGCGAGAGCCCCCGCTGGAAGCGGCATTCCACGTATCCGGATCAGCCACAGCTCCTTTGT
Organism: Actinoallomurus acaciae; assembly: GCF_042429965.1. Taxonomy (NCBI): domain Bacteria; kingdom Bacillati; phylum Actinomycetota; class Actinomycetes; order Streptosporangiales; family Thermomonosporaceae; genus Actinoallomurus; species Actinoallomurus acaciae. The sequence continues at coordinate 13,869 of NZ_JBHLZP010000018.1, read as the reverse complement.
ACCGTGGGCCTACGACATTCGAGTGGGAACCTCGCTCTACCGCTTTTCGCGGCGTCTGGGCACTTGGGTCTGCTGCATCGCGATCTGGAGCCGGCGAACGCCCTTCTGGTGCGGCAGCCAGCGTAGGCGCTCTGCAGTGGATGCAGCGGTAGGGCGCAGAGCGGTAGGCGGTCATCGCGCCGTGCCAGTAGGTACGGCTGAGTGTCCCCGGATCGGCTAAAGGTGTGTTCCCCGTGTTCCCCGTGTTCCCCGAGGGCCGCGATGGGATGGGCGACTGGACGCTGTGGACGCCCTGCGGCGGCATCCTCGAAGTCGGCGAAGGCCCAACCTGGACCTGTAGCGACCAAGGCACATGGTCACCGTTGGAGCCGTCGTGCCTGTGAACTCGTAGACGACGCAGGTGCGGTGCGGGAAGCGATCACTTTAGAGCTGGGAAGCGATCTCGCAGCAGCCCATCACGCCGCAGGGTCAGGGGTATTCGTGGACGGCCCGCCCAGGTGCAGTCTTCGGGTGCTGTGCGTTCGCATGCCCTGATACGGCCTGTGGTCGTTGTAGAAATCCTCGAGCTCACGCAGGGCATGGAGCAGGTGGTGCTGGTCTCAGATCAACGTCCGATACGCAATTCGCGTTGGCGGGTCTGCAGCGGCATGCCTCGAAGAGCCGGTCACCGCAACGGTGCACTCACCACGGTCCTCTTACTGCTCATCGCCGTAGTGGCCGTTGCCTTGATCGGCATCTCACCGATCGCGCTGGGCATCTTCCACGGCGCCACCGGGAAATGGGAGCGGCTGAGCTTCATCGGCCAGACCTACGGCGCGGCATCCGCAATCATCTCGGTGCTGGCACTGGTCGGCATCGTCTTGACACTGAGCTACCAGGCACGCGAAGCCAAACTCGCCCGCGAGGAGACACGACGCCAGGCCGTCAGCGACCTGCTCAAGATGGCGATGGACGATCCGGACCTCGACGAGTGCTGGGGACCGGTCCCACCACCGGAAGATCCCAGAACACGCAAACAGCTCCTCTACACCAACATGATCATCTCTGAGTGGTCACTGTCGTTCGAGACACGAGCACTCCCCGAGGAGCGCCTTCGCGCCATCGCGAACGAAATGTTCCAGGGCCAGGTCGGACGTGAGTACTGGCAAGACGCCCGACAAGGCCGCCTGTCCACATCCGCAACCCGCCGCGAACGACGCTTCCACGAGATCCTCGACGAGGAATACCAACGCGCTCAGCCACCAGCGCACGTCAGCACCACCACACCCGGCACCGATCAAAAACTCAACTTGAAACAGCGCCTGTTCTGGACAGGCGTTGGCGCCGCAGTGGCGATGCTCGGCCGAGTGCTCAGCGGGAAGCGTGTCGCATCACCCGCGCGGCGGCCAAGGGGCTTGTTCAGCAGGCACGAGAGATGAGACTCGCAGGGCCCGAGGGTCATATTGGTGTGACCACTGACTATCGGTCGCCTATTTCCGGAGGCAGCGCTTCGGGAGGCACCGGACAGGCTGGCAAAGTGCGGGATTCGCTGAGCCGTTCCGTTCTCTTGGTCATCTGCGCTGGTTCCGCCGCGTAACGACCCACACCGGTGGCCGGCTCCAGCACGAGGTCGTCGAATAGAGGTGACGGCGCTACGCCTGACGTCGTTGGCGGTAGGCCGCTGACTTCGATTTGTTGCCGCAGGCGGCCATGCCGCACCAGCGGCGTCGGCCGGCGTGTGACGCGTCCAGGTAGAGGCGGCTGCAGTCCGGGTGTGCGCACTCTCGGATTCGGCCGGCGTATGGTCCCGCCAGTAGGTCGATCGCGTCGCGCGCGATCGTGGACAGTGCCTGGTCCAGCTCGCCCTGGTACTCAATGGTGCCGTCGGTCAGCCGGGGGACCATCGGGGGCTTCGCGGCGGTGTCGTTGAGCAGTTTCACGTCCTGGCGGTCAGGCGCGGGCGGCGTGAAGGTGGCTCGGCAGAGTCGGTGGATCGCCTCGCGCAGCCTCAGTGTTCGCGCTAGGCCGGCATCGTCCGTGCGGATTCCACTCGCCAGTCCAGCCTGGTCGAACCAGTCGCCGATGTCGTCCCGCGTACGCAGAGTCTCGACCGGAGCGGCGCGGTGGCGTACCTGGAGTGTGGTCGTCAGGTCCAGGCAGGGGCGTCCACTCAAGAACACGAACACATCACCATATTGACCGGTTACTTCGCTTAGGGCAAGGTTGCGTCACCGGTCAGTATGGTGACGCACCCCTGTGGAGTGATCGTGTCGGAGACTGGACGAATCGGTGGGCCGGCCCGGTATGTGTTGGCCGCCGTCCTGGTTCGGGGGGCCGATTCCGGAGCGACGGTGGGGCTCGTCCTGCTCGCCGTCGACCCCGGCTCGCACATTCGGCACGGCGCTGCCGTCGGTGGGCTGCTCGCCGCCGCGCTGAGTGCGCCGCATGTGGTCGGGCCGTGGACCGCGCAGCGGCTCGACCGCGCGCGCGATGGCCGTCGCGCGCTCGCCGTGGCCTACCTCGCCTACGCGGTCGCGCTCACGGCCGGTTCCTGGGCGGTGGGCCGGCTGCCGATCGCGGCGGCCGTCGGCGCGGTGGCCCTGGCGGGGTGCTGCGGACCGCTGCTGACCGGCGGTCTCAGTAGCAGACTCGCCGGAATCGCCGGGGCCGACCACCGTTCCCAGCGCCGTGCGCAGGGATGGGACGCGCTGACGTATAGCATCGGTGCCACGGGCGGGCCGGCGGTGGTCGCGAGTCTTGCCACGCTGGTCGACCCGCTCGTGGCCATGACCGCTCTCGGCGGAGCGGCGGCCGTCGGCGCCGCGCTGACTCTGACGCTGCCGCCTTCCCGGCGTGTCTTCACCGGCACGGCACCCGGTATCCGGGCCGGTCTCAGCGTGCTCATCACCCACCCGGCGCTGCGGCGGGTGACCGCGATGACCATGCTGTCCGCTCTGCCGCTCGGCGCCTTTCCGGTCATCGCCGTGGTCTTCGGGCCACAGTTGGCCGACCGGCCGGGTGCGGCCGCAACGCTGACCGTGGCGTGTGGTCTCGGCAACCTCGTCGGGTCACTGATCGTGACGATCTTCCCGCTGCGCGGCGACCCCGAGACGCTCGCCCGCCGCCTCTTCCTCGCGCTGGCAGCCGCGACCGCGCTGTGCGCGTTCGCCCCGACATATCCCCTCGCACTCGCCGGCTTCGCCCTCATCGGCCTGGGCAACGCGACGTCGTTCACCGCGACGCTGGCCGCGCGTTCGACGTACGCGCCGCCCGACGCCCGTACACCGGTCTTCGTGACCAGCGCCGGCCTGAAGATCGCGCTGGCCTCGGTCGGAGCCGCCGCCACGGGAGGCGCGGCGGGCCTGGGCGGACGTTCCCTCCTTGTGATCGCCGCCGCGATCACGACCGTCGCCGTGCTCACCGCGGTCGGCGATCGCACGCTCACCCGCAGGCGCTCAACGGACCCCGTCGGCCTAGATCACGCCGACCCGCTCGGCACTCCGCGACACGAACGCGAGCTTCGGTGACCGCATCGGCCGGCCGACGCGATGCGCGGACGTCACGATCATCGTTGGCCGTCTCCTTCGCTCAGGTGGGTGAAGAGTCGGCGCAGGAGCGTGTGCAGCACCGCACGTTCTTCCTCGTTGAGGGGTGCCATGATCTCCTCCTGCACGTCTATCGTCCCGGCGGTCAACTCCCGGAGGGCCGTACGGCCGGCGGAGGTGATCGTCACTGTGACGCGGCGCCGGTCGGCGGGGTCGCGGGCCCGTTCGGCAAGGCCCGTGGCGGCCAGGTCGTCGAGGATCTTCACTATGTCGCTCGGGTCGATCCGGAGGCGTGTGGCGAGGTCGCGCTGCGCCTGCGAACCGAAGTCGGCCAACGCCGCCAGGACGGCCATGTGCCAGAGGCGCAGACCTCGTGCCGCGAGTTGTTCGACGACCCGTCCGCGCGCTGCCTTGCCCACCCGCGACAGCAGATAGGGAGTCAGCGCCAGCAGGCTCGGTGGTGTCTCTTCCACGGTGGTCAAGTGTAGGGTGTGCACCAATAGTGGGTGAACACCCATGAAAAGGAGGAGCCGTGGACGTGTTGTATCCCCGTCTGCTGGTCGACCGGTTCGCCGAGTGCTTCGCGTTCTATGGCACGGTGTTGCCCCAGCTGGCCGGAGCCACCCTCGCACGGGGGAGCGCGGCGGGGCCGTACGCGAGCTGGGACGTCAGAAACGACGGCGTCCTCGCACTGCTCGACCGTACGGCGATGACCGCGGTCGCGGGCACCGGAGACCTGCCGGCGCCGACGGCGACCCAGGACACGACCATGATCGTCAGCCGGGTCGCCGACGTCGACGCCGGCTACGCGCTCTGCCTGCGTCACGGCGGTCGCCCCGTCGCCGCACCGGCCGACCGGCCGGAGTGGGGACCGACCCTCCGTAACGCGCTCGTCCGCGACCCCGACGGCAACCTCGTCGAACTGCAGTCGTACTGACACGGGCGTCCAGGGCCGGTCCGTTTCGCCCGGCGTCATGCCGTGTCAGCCGGTCTTGCCCCAGTGGTCGTAGTAGGTGATCTCCTGTATCGGTGGCCGCGCGCCGGGTGAGAACGTGGTCGTGGTGGTGTAGCCGACCGCGAGGAGCGACACCTGGGTGACGCCGTCGGGAATTCCCAGCAGCTCGGCCGCATCGGACTCGTGCTCGGCGAGGTGGTAGCCCACGATGCTGCTGCCGAGCCCCCGCGAACGCAGTGCCAGTTGCAGGCTCCACAGCGCCGGGTACACCGAGCCGTAGAACGCGGACAGCAGGGCGTTTCCCCCGGTCGGCCGGCCGGAAAGGCAGGGCAGCACGTACACCGGGATCCGCTCCAGAATGTCGAGCAGATACCGGCCGGACGCGAGGGTGCGCGGCGGCGCCAGGTGGCCGTACTCCGCCTGTGACCTCTCGCCGGCCGCCCGGATCATCCCGGCCAGCTGGTTCTTCAGATGCTGGTCGCGGATCACCAGCCAGCGGAAGCCGTCGACGAACGCGCCGGCGATGGGCGCCTGCTGCGCGATGCTCAGGCATTCGGTCAGCACTTCGGGTTCCACCTGGCGATCGAGGTCGAGCTTGCGGCGCACCGAGCGGGTGGTGGTCAGCAACGTGTCTGGGTCCATGCCGGGAAGCTTACGCCGTCAGTACTTACATCGTAAGTACCGGCTACAGTGAATCGGTGCCGCGCGAGACGTTGACCAGGGACAAGGTGCTTGCCGCCGCGCTGCGGCTGGCGGACGCACACGGCCTGGCCTGGCTGTCCATGCGCAAGCTCGCATCCGAACTCGGCGTCGAGGCGATGTCGCTGTACAACCATGTGGCCAGCAAGGGCGATCTGTTGGACGGCATGGCATCCCTCGTGTTCGAACTGATCGAGCTACCCGACCCTGCCCTGCCGTGGCCGGACCGGATCCGGGCGCTCGGCATCGGCGCGCACAACGCGTTCAGCGCCCATCCCGTCGTGGTCGGCGCGCTGGCATCGGACCAGGCCAACCCGCGCTCGATCGGCGCGCTGCGGCTCATCGACGCGCTGCTCGGCGCACTGCTGGACGCCGGCCTCGATGAGCGCGCCGCGGCGCAGCGGTACCGGTCGCTGCTCGGCCTGCTGTTCGGCCTCGTGCTGTCCGACTCGATGACCGCGGCGGGCGATCGGCCCGAGCGTGACGTACCGATCGCGGACTGGTTCGGCCGTGCTGCCACGGCCGACGCACTGCCCAGCCTGCACCGCGTCCTGCCGGCACTGCTGGATCAGGACTGCGCCCCGGACGTGGAGCAGGAGATCGAGTTCTTCATCACCGGCGTGCGATCAGTGGCGCGGGCAGGTCGTGGCCATCGCATGTCTACCATCGAAGTGAGCAGGCCTGCGGATTCGTAGGTGGGAGGTGACCATGGGATCAAAGCCCCTGTCATCGCAACGCGGCCCGGGCCCAGGCGCGCGCCCGCCGCCCCTCGTCGAGCACTGGCGCGATTCGGCGTACCGGCACCTCACCCCCACGAAGCGGCCCCTCCTGGCGATGTGGATCTCCTTCGGCACCACCTGGGGCGCCGTACGGTTGATCACGCACGGCATCCGGGGCGGGTGGCTGCCCTGGGGGAACATCTCCACGGGCGGCCGGCATCTGCACCACTACAACTTCGGCATCGCCCTGCTCGCCGGCGTCGGCCTGATCGCGGTCCGCGGTGACGAACGGGCCGTGGGACACCCGGCGGTCGCCGCCGCGTACGGCACCGGTGCCGCGCTGATCGCCGATGAGTTCGCCCTGCTCCTGGACCTGCGGGACGTCTACTGGGCGAAGCAGGGGCGGCTCAGCGTGGACGTCTGCCTGGGCATTCTGTCCGTGCTCGGCACGTACCTGACCGCCCGGCCGTTCTGGCACGAGATCGCGACGGTGACCCGCCACCACGTCAGCTCCGCGGCCAGACAGCACCTGGCACCCGCCCTGAGCGTTCCGGAAGCGGGTCAGACCCCCTGAAGGATCCTCGCCCGGCAGCCGCGGATCCTTCAGGGGGTGCTGGCGGTTCTCAGCCGGTGAACGCCTTGGCGAAGGCGTCTGCCTGCTGGTCGATGCTGCTGCACGTCGGGCTGGCGGTGCTCTGCGGTCCGCCGGGGCACGGCTGATCGCGCGTCGCGGACCACATCGACGTCCAGGCCAGGTTCTTCTCCTTGGCGAACGCGGCCACCTTGGTCGCGTCGTCCGGCCGGAAGACCTCGGTGCTGGTGTCGTTGACGCCGATCATCGGGGTGATGGCGATCTTGCTCCAGGCATCGCCGACGCCGAGGGCCTGCTCGACCTGCTTCTCGGTGGAGGTGGCCGCCTGAATGGCGTAGTCGCCCATCTTGCCGTCCGGGTTCGGCGCCTGACCGTCGCCGTAGTCCATGGCCATGATGTTCACCGCCGAGACGTCGACACCCTTGGCCTTGGCGCCCGAGACCAGGTTCACCCCGTCCTGGGTGAGCCCGCTGGGCAGCACCGGCAGGGTGAGTGAGACGTCGAGCCCGCTGACCTGCTGTTGAAGCGTCGCGATGGCCTCGGCTCGCCGGTCGTTCGCGGCCGTGTCGGCGATCGCGGCGCCCTCGACGTCGAAGTCGACCTTCGTGAGATCGAAGGTGTCGATCACCTTCTTGTACGCGGCGGCAAGGTCCGCGGCGCTCGAACACGCCTGGGCGAGTTCCGTGCCGTTCGCGCCGCCGAAGGAGACACGCACGTCGCCGCCTGCCGCACGCAGGTCGTTGATCTTCTTGGCCACCTCGTTGTCACCCAGTTCCTGCGAGCCGCCCCACTTGGGCGCGCAACCGCCACCGGAGACGACGAACGCCAGGTTGAACGTCTCGACGCCGGTCCGCTTCGCGGCGTCCACCAGGTCGTACGGCGGGTACAGGCCGACGTCGACGTACGGGGCGAAGCCGCCGCTCGACGCCGCGTCCCGGGACAGCGTGGCCGCGGTGGTGGCCGTGGTCGTGGTGGTGGCCGTGGTCGACTTGTGCCGGGCGTGGTGGCCGCCGTGCCGCGCGGCGGCCTTCTGGTAGGACGCGCTGTACGCCGTCTCGGCCGGTCCGGCGCCCGTGGTGAGGAGGACGACCCCACTGGCGCCGGCGACGGCGGTCAGACCGCTCGCGACCCACAGGGCCGACCGGCGACGGCGACGTGCTCGGTGCGCTCTCATGACGGATTTCCTCCTGGAAAGGCGGGGATTCACGGGGTTGCGCCTGCAGGGCGGTACGACCGTATGGCGCCCGGACACGCCGGGCGCCGGTCCTAAGGTGCGCTTAAGGACGACCTGAACACGCGCTAACCCCGTCACCTTCCGCGCACAGAACGACACCCCCTCGCACAGCCGACAAATCGGCCTGACCTTTGACCAGTGGATCCGAGGCGAGCAGCGCTCCCGGCAGGGGCTCAGCGCGTACCGGTCAGGGCGTACGCGTCGGGGAGCACCTGGGAGACGGTGCCGCCGGCGGAGTCGGTCGCCTGGGCCTTGATGGAGACGTGGCCGTCGGTGGCCGACAGGAGCGGCACGGAGTACATGGCCGTGTAGCTGCCATCGGGATTGCCGTGGATGATCGCCTGCTTCCAGGTCGTGCCGCCGTCGGTGGATGTCCAGACCTTCAGCGACGTGACCCGCGCCGGGGCGGTGTCGGCCTGGTAGTAGGGCGTGATGCGCAGCATGTGCCCGGCGGGCGCGGTCACCGCGTTGCCGAGATCGGTGTAGGCGTTGTAGCGGAGGAACAGCATCGGGTCGGCCGCGCACGGGTCGGTGTCGCCGAGGTACAGCGCGGCCCAGCACCCGGTCCCCATGGGCTGTGCTCCGGACGTGGGCCGGGACGACGTGAAGGTCCAGGAGAGGTCACCGCCCACGGTGAACCGGTACCTGGCCTTGTCCGGAGACAGCTTGTAGACCGGGAACTGGTTGAGGAACTTCGTCTGCGGCACCTCCGTACCGTCCTCCCGGTACAGGTGTGTCTCGCTGGGATCGAACCCGTACGGACCGTCGCGCAGCAGGGGGCTCGAACCGACGGTGAGATAGGTGAAGGGATAGAAGGTGTCGCCCTGGCGGCAGAACGAGCAGGCCGCGGGAGAGTTGATGCCGGTCCATTTGCCGGGTTGCGCGGCGAGCACGTCCGGAAGCGGCAGCGCCGCACCCGGCACCCGCGGTTCGTCGAACACCTCCTCGGTGCGGGTGTCGCCACGCGTGAAGACGTCGATCGCGACGCGATAGTCGGCGGTCTGCCCGCTCTGCGTGTCCCGCAGCCATACCAGGTCCGGCGTGATCGGCCCGAAGTACTGAACCGTCCTGGCCGGCGTGGGCAGGTTCTCGTATGAGGTGCCGCCGGTGAAGTGCTCATCCGGGAGCCACGAGCTCGGATACAGGTTGATGCCGGACGCCTGGTTGTCGTGATAGTCGGTGGTGATCGTGGTGAGCTGCCGGTCGGTGACCGAGTGGCTCAGCGAACCCGGGATCTTCTCCTCTGCGGTGAACCTCAGGTTGTACAGGTACGGGGTGGTGCCGCTGTCCGCGAGGTCGACGCTCACCGGTCCCTTCGCGAGCAGGCCGTTCAGCTCCTTGGCGTCGGCGCTGGTGATCGCCACGAACGGGATGTCCACCTTCGTCGTCTCTTCGCCCGGCCACCACCACAGCGGCAACACCGGTAGCTGGGAATCGAAGCCGGGCGCCTCGTAGTCGGTCGGGTCGAAGACGACCCCGGCCGCGCCGGCGTCGAGTGCGTTCCGCAGCACGGCCGAGTCGGCGATGTCGTCCCCCTGGTGAAGGCGGATGAATGCCAGCTTGCCGCGCACGTCGACCTTGGCGAGATCGGCGGTGGTGCCGTAGCCGGCCGCCACGAGGGGAAGCCTGCTCCGCCCCGTGAAGCGGGCGAACCATCTGGTGGGAGAGGTGTTGGCGTATCTGGGGTAGGTCGGGTGCAGCACGGGCGAGTGCGGGGCGGACACGCTCATCGTGACCGGCGGCCGGCCCAGCTCCCACACGGTGGAGTAGTGGAAGGTGCCGACGGTGACCGGCGTGGTGGTGGGCTGCGCCTCGAAACGTGCCGCCCCGTAACTGACCTCCGCGACCGACGACTCCCAGGAACCGTCCGCGGTGTCGCGCTCCGACTCGAATCCGCTCGAGAAGACGTCGGTCGGCTGCGGCGTGCCGACGGTGACCGGCACGCATCCGTTGGCGCTCACGTCCATCGCCGTGTCCGCGGCGATGGTGAACTGCGGACGGGCGATCTCCATTTCGTGGATCTGGTTGTCCTTCACGTAGAACGAACCGAAGTCCTCCCAGGAATAGATGCCGGTGGGCACCTCGTAGGTGAACCGCAAGGTGTCGCAAGGGTCGGCGTCCAGGCACGCCACCCCGGTCGGAAGAAAGAAATCGACGCCCACGCCGCTCACCAGTTCCAGGGCCGGGAGCCCGCCGCAGAAGGTGACCAGGGTCGCGTTGCACAAGAACGGCGACACGTCCGTCTTCTTCTCGGTGATGGCGACATGGTGGGTGGGCGCGTCGGCGGACGCGGCCGCCTGCGTGCTCTGGTGTCCGGTCAGCCATGCCTTGACGGCTCCGCCCGTCAGGTCCGCCTTGACCGCCCAGGCCGGTTTGTCGGCGGCCTTGCCGGTGCGACCGGTGAGAGCCTTCCAGAACGCCGACGCGCGCTTCGCCGGGACGCTCAGCGAGACCGTGTCGCCCTTGGTGGCGACGACCTTGGCGCCGGGCAGCGCGGCGGCCCTCGCGGTGAGTTCCGCCGCACTGGGCCGCCCGCCGTATCGGATGGTGACGGGCAGCTTCGCGTCCGGGCCGGTGTCACCGTGCGCCATCAGCCACATGACGTCGAACATCTGGCGGTCCACCAGGCCCGACGAGATCAGCGTGGTGGCGGTCATCGGCAACGCCGTGATGCTCGTGGTGCGCTTGCCGTCACCGGTGCTGCGGATGTCGACCAGCGGGCCGGCACCCGGCGTCGGCACGGCGGAGACGGTGTACTTGTCGCCCGCCGTCCGGCTGAGCCGGATCTGGTCGCCGGTCGGCAGGGTCACGGTGTACTCACCGCCGGACCGCCCGGGCAGGGGCAACGGCCGGAGCCGGGACCCGAGACCGGATCCGCCCGCCGTCGATGCGGAACGTGCCGCCGGGGCGGCGTCGGCCTTCTCCGCCCCGGCGGTGGGGGCGATCAGGGCGAGCGTCACCGCGGCCCCGGCCAGCAGGGCCCGCCGTCGCGCCGGTCTCGTACGCACGGTCGCGTTCTCCTTCATCGGTTGCCTCCAGCCGGGGTGAGCGACCAGTCCACGCGGGCGACCTGGTTCGAGGTCAGCGTCGTGGTCTTGGTCGCGGTGGCGTATCCGTCGGCGGCGGCGGTCAGCCGCCCGTCACCGGTGGCGGGGGTGAACAGGAAGTAGAAACCGCCCGCCCGGTCCGGATCGCCGGTCGTGGTGGACAGGCCCGAGGCGGCGCCGACGGAGACCGTCGCCCCGTTGACGGGCCCGCCGGTGGAGTGGTCGGCGACGGTGCCCACCACGAGCGCGCCGGGCTTGGCGACGCAGGTAGGCGTGCCGATCAGCACGTTGTCCACGGACCACCACCAGGCGGACCGGCCGCGGTAGACGAAGCGGACCCGGACCTTCTTCGCGTTCGCCGCCCGCGGGAGCGGCACGTCGACGTGGCCGATCTCGTTGGCGGTGCCCTGGTGCCAGACGCTGGTCCAGGTCCTGCCGCCGTCCGTGGACGAGCGGATCTCGGCGTCCTGGCCCGGCGCTCCGTAGTAGGCGGAGTCGAAGGACAGGCGCGGCGCGCTCTGCCCGGACAGGTCCACGTCCGGGGAGGTCAGGGAGGTGTCCACCGGACGGGTGGTGATGCCGGAGTCCGCCACGGCCGAGCGGTCGTCGCCGCCGCCCGCCGCGGTGCGGTCGCCGGGGTTGTCGAACCGCCAGCCGTCGCGCGTTCCGGCGACCGACCAGCCGTCCGACGGCTTCGTCCCGGCGAACGCGGTGAAGTCCTCCGACGTGGCGGTCCGGCCGTAACCGGGCGCGGAGCAGGCGGCCGGATCCGCCTTCAGGGCGTAGTCCCGGGTCATGTCGGTGGTGCCGACGGTGAACCGCTCGTCCGCCGGGAGATACCCGTCGTTGCCGGTGGTGTCGAGGGTCATCGGATACATCGGGGTGACGTGTGCGGTGTAGGTGGTGGACCCGGCGAGCCGGACGCTGTACTCCCCGGTGACCGGGTCGGTGTAGACGGGGTCTCCGGGGTAACCGTCGAGGGTGATCTTGGCGTACATCCCCCAGCCGTGGCCGGAGTCGACGACCCTGCCGGTGACCACGGAGTGCGGCAGCGGCGTGAGCGCGATGTCCGTGGTGTTCTGCCGCCCGGCGGTGACGGTGACACCGGACCTGGTGGCGGACTTGTAGGAGTAGGCGGACGCCGTGACGGTGTAGGTCCCGACCCGGGCCTTGATGTCGTAGTGGCCCTGGGCGTCGGTGTTCGTGCCGTAGGCGCCCGCCACGACCTTCACGTCGGCGACCGGCTTTCCGGTGTCGGCATCGGTGATCTGACCGGCGATGTCGCCCTGTTCGCCGGCGGCGAGCGCCGCGACGCCGTTGGGGGTGCCGAGCCCGGTGGGGCCGTCCCAGCCGGGGCCGGCGTTGCACAGCAGGTCGCCGCACGAGCCGTTCTGCCCGGTGGTGACGTCGTTGAGGTCGTCGGCCGCGTTCGGGTCACTGTACGGATACGACGCCGGGTGGCTGTCCGGTGCCGGGGGTCCGGCCAGCGCGTACATGGCGGTGATCAGCGGTGAGGAGAGGCTGGTGCCGCCGACCTGGAACCAGCCGGATCTGCCGTCCGACTGCGGTAGGGAGCTGTAGGTGGCGAGCCCCGAGGTGGGGTCGGCGTCGGCGGAGATGTCGGCGGTGGCCCGCTTCGCGCAGCCGGTGCTGGTCAATGACTGGTGATCGGGTTTCGCCTCGTACTGGGAACAGCCGGAACCCCCGCTGGACCAGGCGGACTCGGTCCAGCCCCGGGCGGTGCCGCCGTCACGGGTCAGCCGGGTGCCGCCGGCGGCGACCACCACGTTCGACACGGCCGGGTAGCTGACCTGGTTGCCGGTGTCGCCGGTGGCCGCGGTGACGACCGTCCCGGGATGGTCGTAGTAGTGGTCCAGCGAGGTCTCGTCGGCCCCCTCCTGGCTGGTGCCGTACGAGTTGGAGACGTACTTCGCCCCCAGCGCGACGGCCTCGTCGACCGCCGTGCCGAGGTCGTCGAAGCCGGAGCTGTCCGCCTCGACCAGCATGATCTTGCAGTCCGGGCAGGCGCTGGAGACCGCGTCCAGGTCCAGGGCGGTCTCCAGCGCCCAGCCGGCGTCGTCGGCCGGGTAGCCGGTGCCGCCCCGCTGGTCCACCTTCGTGAAGCAGCCGTTCGCGGTGGTGCAGGCCGGCAGGTCGTAGTGGGAGCGGAACGTGGCCAGGTCGGCCTCGGCGGCCGAGTCGCCGTAGGCGTCCACGATCGCCACGGTCGCGCCGCCGGTCGCGGGCAGCCGGTAGGCGGCCTGGATGTCGGCCGGTCCGAGCGCGGTGGACGGCGGGGCGCTCGCGTTCGGGGTGATCGTGTGGTCGGACGGGGTGCGCACGACGGAGAAGCATCGGGCGGACCCCTTCTTCGGCGTGGCGTTGCACCCGGCCGGGGTGTCGGCGGTCAGCGGCGCGGCCGCGGACACCGGGGAGCCGCCGGCGCCGCCGGCTGGCAGTGCCAGCACCGCCACCGTGGCGCCGATGACGGTGAGCCGGGAACGCCGGGCCTTGCTCAGCACCGACACCAGACGTCTGGGGGTTTGCATGGTTCGAGTGCCTTTCTGCGACGGATCCGTACGGGGGCGGAGGCGGGTCTGGCTAGAGAGGTTCGAACTCGTCGTCGTCCACGGCCGCGTCGACGGCACCGTCATCGGCTTTCTCGTCGGCGACCTGCGCCGATTCGGAGGTGGAGTCCTCGGCTGGTTCTCGCATGCCGCGAATATCCGCCACGAGGGATGTCGCAGACGATTGGGTAAATCACCCAATCTGCGCGCGGGCCGCCGGGCGGCTACTGGGTAATCGCGTCGGGCGCGGTGACGATGCCGTCCTCCAGCACCTTCACCGCGAGCGCGGTACGGGAGGCCACGCCCAGCTTGCGCATGGCGGAGTCCATGTGCCGGGCGACCGTCTTCGGCGACACGAAGAGCACCTCGGCGATCTCGCGGTTGGTCCGGCCGGCCACGACCAGCCGCGCGACGTCCACCTCACGCGGGGACAGCCGGTCGCCGTAGCCGCGCCGGCTCCATCGCGCCGCAGGCCGGACCTCGACGCCGTGGCCGCGCAGCGTGCGCATCACCCGCGCGGCGTCACCCCGCG
>NZ_JBHLZP010000017.1:0-68965 GCF_042429965.1 Actinoallomurus acaciae | reverse complement strand
ACCGGTCACGTGGTATTACATCTCTGGCCGGTTGAGAAGCAAGCGATCCGGCCTCCAACTTCGCCGGGGCGGTCCAGGCTCACTGTTACCGACACATGCGTGTGGCCGGGGGTTGACCTGGCCGTGCCCATGGGTTGCTTCGCGCACCCCGCCATGGCGATAACTCCGACTGAGAACACCGCAACCGCCAGTCGAATGCTCACAACACCCTCTTTGCTGGTTCCGAAGGCTCAGAGCGGAGCGCCGACGCCGGAGTAAAAGCATAGGTAGGTGCGCTGCCGTTGCGGTGGCCAGGCCACCCGACTCCCAAAAGATGATCGGCGACCCACAACTGCCCCGACCGGAAGCGGCGGCCATGAAGGATCCGGAACCCAGCCCGGCGGGGGCTATACCGGTAGCCCATCAGATTCATCTCCCAGCCCGCTAACGCCCCGAACACTTGAGACACGGAAGAAGACGCACACCGTCGCCCAGGTGTTGGCACACGACCAGAACAAGACCCTGTGGGGTGCGGATAACCACCTTCGGCTGTTGGGCTGGGGTTTCGTAGTCCGCCTACACAACGGCTCTGTACTCGTTGATCATTCCATCCACCGCGTGGCGGCGCTGGTGTACTGCTCGAATATTGAGTTACGTTGCCGCCGGGATTGGTGCGCAGCGTGCAGGATCTCCCACACCGTTGGACGCGGCGATCGCGTACCCGATCCGATCCAGCTCACCCTGGATTCTCCTATGCCCCCAGGTCGGATTCTTCTGCGCCATCCGAAGGATCAGCGTCTTGATCGACGCGCCGGTGGCCGGTCGCCCTGATTGGCGCCGGTTGGTATAGGTCCACTTGCGGGCGACTAGGTGACGGTGCCAGCGCAGGATCGTGGCCCGGGCGACCGGGAAAGTTTCGGCCCAGCGGTGGCGGTTCACCAGCCGTGACAGCGCTGTAAGCCAGAGCCGGCCGGCGTTATCCCACTGCGGCCGGCCACCGAATCGACGGCGCAGCACCTGGTTCTCGTGGCGGAGCACGAGCAACTCGACATCCCTGGACAGATCAGACCGGACCAGCACCGCCAGCAGGCCGAACAGGCACCTGAGTAAGCGGTACAGCAGCGACAGTAGCACCTCGAGATGGTCCCAGCCTCGGCGAGGATTCCGGCGCGAAATCCCAGGTCACCGTACGAAACCGAGTTTTCGAGCGGGACAGGACGGTAAGGGCCGGGCGAATGAGCATGTCGCCGGCGGACTGGGAGTACGAGCGACGCCTCATGCGAGCCGTCCCGCCGATCACATAACGTCACAGCCGAAGATCACCAACCGACTTTGAAATCACTCTGTCTGCCTCCGCCACCCTCCTCACGCACGCAAACCATCTCACCCAATCCTAACCCGAGAGCCACCTGAAATATCTTGATCCACAGATCTCGACTATTACTTCAATCGCTTACCGATCTTTCTCGGATAGACTGAACTGCTCGCGCCAGACGAGCTTCATCGGGTTCCTCACCAAAACACCTAGCGATTCCCTCGCGAATGATTCTCTCGATGTCATCGACGGACAGGGCGTCAAGGCGGCCCCCTACCGGAGCAAGAAGCGCCATCACCTCGAGCACGACGTCACTGTACTCGTCAGGATTATCCGGATAGACGACATCAAGCGGATCTGCACTTTCGAGACTTTCGGCAATAATTGCATACGTCCTTGGAAATCGCCGTTTTATCACATTGCGTATCACACGCCCCTCTGAAATCGTTTGAATATCCCAAAATCGATTACCGGTCATTAGTCCATCCTGTACACATCTATCGAGCCTTGAGAATCGTTTTGAAGACAGCATTCCCATTCGGCTTGATCTGATAGCTGGCGAGGCCACCATTTCCAATTGGAACAAGCAAGCGGTCACTTCGCGCGGTATCGGGAATCGTTCCCTCAGGAAATCCATCTTTTCCGATTGATTTGCTTAGATCACGAACAGCATCTTGCGCCGACCTTGCGTCCTCGTATCCCGCCCTGGCGGCCCTCATATCGTCGACATGACTAATGTTAGTGTTTACAACCTTCTTAGGAGTATCTCCTACACCGAAGGATGGCGGCCTTTTACCCTCCTCACCTTCTGGAAGGTTTGGCTCGAATCCGAACGCAGCAACTCCTGCGGCAAGCGCGTCAAGGAATGGCTTCCATGAAGATTGCGAGGAACAGACGCCCTTGAAGTGGCTGCAGGCTTCACCATACAGGAAGCTTTGTTGTATTTGGCAGCCAGCGTCGCCGTTGCATGAGCCAAAATAGCCGGAGCATGCTGCCGCCAAGGAGGAGTTGCCGAATTCGCAGCGTTTGAGCATGTAGTCGAAGATCGCTCGACCCTGCTCGGGGCTCTTTGGATAGAAGGTGTAGACCGGGGTGAAGTGGATGACGATCGGAGGTTTGGGTACGGGCCCGCTTCCGGGGAAGACCGTGGGGCCGCAGTAGTGGTAGTCGCAGTAGTTCTTGTCGGACGTAGGGCCGTAGGATCTTCCGTTGTCGTCGCGGACGGTGCCGGTTTGGTCCGTCCATCTGCAGCCCCCGCTTCCCTCTTCGCGGACGCAGGCGTTCTGGCCGTCGGGGTCGCTCTTAGTGACGGGGTTGTTATCGCTGTAGGCGTAGCCGTTCCACGATTGCGGGTCCGTGATGTCGAACAGTGGGTCGACGGAGATGGCGGCCGGTGTCGGGGTCGTATTGGCGGGCGCCGAGGTTGATCAGGCCGGAGGGGTCGATGGTGCCGCCGACGAAGCCCTTGTCGGTCGGCCATATTCCGGTCGGTGTGCCGCGGAACTGCCCGAACGGCGTGAAGCGGCGTTGGGCGAGTGCCTGGGTCGATCCGTCGATGGACAGTTCGGCGCTGCCGTGTGGATCGGCTGACTGGAACTGAAGGCTGGTGCCGTCACCGACGGCGACGAGTGCGTCGCCGTGGTCGTAGTAGCGGGTGCCGGAGACTTGGCCTGTTGTCTTGTCCAGACGGAGTTCCATGTTGGGCAGGTAGACGGTGGTGCTGGTGGGGTCGCGGCGTAGGAGCCGGTTGCCGTCGGCGTCATAGGCGTAGCTGGTGCTGCCGGTGCTGTCGGTGGTTGTGGCGAGGTGGTCTTCGGTGTCCCAGGTCACTGTCTGGTTGGCGTTGCCGATGTCGCGGGTGGTGGTGTTGCCGGCGGCGTCGTAGTCGTAGCTGTCGGTGCGGTTTCCCGCGGCGCCGGTCTGGGTGATCGAGGACAGCTGGTGCTGGCCCTGGCCTGGGTCCGGGTAGTGGTAGGTGCGGGTCGTGTCCGCCGCTACGGCGCCGACGCCGTGTTGGGTCTCGGTTGTGCGGTTGCCGGTGGAGTCGTAGCCGTAGCTGGCCCAGTACGGTGCGGGTCCGCCGAGGAGGGTCTTGTCTGGTCCGTCGCTGCATGCGCCGGTCGGTGTCCAGGCGTCGGTGAGGCGTTGGAGGTAGTCGTAGCGGAAGCACTGGTTGTCGGTGCCGGCTCGGGAGACGTCGGTGATGTTGGTGACGTCACCGGCGTCGTCGTAGGCGTAGGTGGCGTCGCGGTCGACGCCGGCGATGTCTTCGCGTTCGGTGCGTGATTCGTGCAGGCGCTGGGTGCCGTACTCATAGGAGTAGCTGATCCATGTCCGCTTACCGCCGGTGGACAGCTCGAGCTGTTTGAGCTGCCCGGTCGCCGAGTATGTGGTGTCGGTGACGAGTTTGGTGTTGCCGGTCGTGGTGATCGGCCGGTTCAGATCGTCGTATGTGTGGGAGACGGTCTCAACGCCCATGCCCGGGGCTTGGGACACCGCCGGGAAGCTGGTGGATTTGACGCTCTCGTCCAGGTTGTAGCGGGTGACGTATTGGTAGCTGCCCGCGAGTGCTTCTTCTCCGGCGGTCGACGGGATGGTGTAGGTGGTGCGGAGCGGCTGGTTGAGGTTGTCATAGAGGTTGACGGTGGCGACGTAGGCAGCCCCGCCGATGTAGCGGGTCGTGCTGGCCAGTTGTCCCCGGCGGGCGGTGTCGTAGGTCCATTTGGTCAGCAGCGGACCGGTGAGCGAGTCGGCGTGTTCTTCGGTCTTGCGGCCGATCGGGTCGTAGACGTAGAAGAGTTTCTTGCCGCGGGCGTCCTCGGTCGAGGTGACCTGGTCCAGATCGTTGAATGTGGTCTTGGTGGTGCCCGTGTCCGGGTCGTCGGTCTGGTATTCGCGGCCGCGCAGGTCGTAGGTGTGGGACCAGGTATTGCCGTCGGCGTCGGTCAGCGTCTTGAGTTTGCCCGCCGGCGTGTAGGTGGACTTGATCGCGTCGTAGTCGCCAGTCGGGGTGTCGGCCTTGTACTGGCGGACCTCGGTGGTCCGGCCGCGGGCGTCGGTGATCGTCGTGGTGGGCGTGCCGCCGGCCGGAGGGTCGACGGTGACGCGGTCGCCGGAGTAGGTGGTCGTGGTGTGCCACTTCTCCTGGCCGAGTCCGCCGCCGGTGAGGAGGGTCTCGGTGGTGACGCGTCCGAGTCCGTCATATTCGTACGCGGTCTGGGTCTCGACGTTGCCTTGCTTGTCGATGCCGAACAGCGTCGCGGAGGGGTCCCCGTCGGCCTGGTAGGCCGCGTACGTGCGGGCGGTCTTGCCTTGGGAGTCGTAGAAGATGTCGCTGACCAGCCGGGTACCGTCCGGGCCGAGGGCCTGGGTCTGGCGTGGGCGCAGGAACCCGTCGTAGATCTGGTAGCTGGTCAGTTGGCCGAGGTTCGCCCGGAGCGTCTGGGTCTCCACCGCCGCCGGTGTGTTCTCGCCGGTGATGTAGGTGTAGGCGATGTTGGGAATCGTGTTGCTGGACTTGGTGACGTTGGGCAGCCAGACCTTGATCAACCGACCGAGGGCGTCGTAGTCCTCGATAGTGGTCTTGCCGCCCTGGTCGGTCTGTGAGGTCGGGAGGTTCCAGGCCGGGTCCAGGGTGCTGCTGGTGTCCAGCGCGGTGGACGAATCGCCCGGGGTGACGGGCGGGCCGGTCACCTTGGTCGAGGTCGGCAGCCCGGTGGTCGGCGTATACGCCGTGGTGGTGACGTGGCCGGCGGCATCGGTCACGGTCAGTGTGCGGCCGTAGGCGTCATAGGTGGTACTGGCGTCGGTCACATACACCGGTGTCGTGCCGTTGTAGTCGGCGATTCTTTCGACCTTGGTCACGTCGCCCTTGGACGGGGCGGCGCCGAGCGCACCGTTGTCGTAGTAGCTGCGGATGTCGGAGATCACCTGGCGGGGCCGCTCGACGGGATCACCGCATTTGACCGCGACGATCTCCACTCGGCTGGGGTAGTTCCGCATCCAGGTGCTGCTACCGGTCGCGTACTCGGTCTGGGTGCACTGGTCGTCGTCGGCGGTGGAGGTGTCACCCTGGTCGTCGGTTTGGAGCGGGAGACCGGTCGCATCATCGAAAGTGTTCTTGACCAGGGTCTCGCGCCAGTTCCCGCCGTCGAGGGCGGTCAGGGTACGGGTGCTCGCGGTCCCGGTGAGGTTGGCGGTGGTAGTGCCCCAGGAGCGGACCCGCTTGGCCGTCTGGTGTGTCCAGACCGTGTTGATTGTTTTGGAGGTAATGGCGCCGCCCGGTTTGAGGTAGGCGGTCGTCTTCAGTTCGAATCCCTGTCGGGCGTCCTCGTCCGGGTAGCTGCCGCCCTCATCGTCGGAGACGGTGACGGTCTTGGTGCCGCCGTCCTTGTTAAGGCGGTCACCGTCCATACCGCGGAAGTACTTGTGGTCGGTCTGGGTCCGCATGTCGTTGTCGCCGCCGGACTGCACGCGTACGGTGGCGTAGCCGCGCCATTGCGACCAGGTCTTGTACTTTTCCTTGGTCAGCCCGTCATCGTCGTCGTAGTGCCAGGCGGCGCCGCCTTGGTAGTCGTAGTTGGTGACCATGTCCGGGGCGTGGCCGGTCCGGTCGGTCTGGATGACCTGTGTGACGACGTACTTGTGGAACCAGTCGATCTTCGGATCTTTGGTCCCGTCCGGTGGCACCCAGTAGGTCGGGAAACAACGTTTGGTGTTGGTCTCCGGCGTAGGGAGCGCATCGGTGGTGCATTCAGGCGTGGAGTAGTTGACGTCGACCTGGCCGCCAGACTCGTCATAGATCGTGCCGAGCCGGTACTTCACGTACGGACCGACATCGTCGCCAAGCTTGTCGACCCGGTTCTCGAGCTGCACGTGCTGAAAGGTGACCGAGGGCAGTGTCACCGGCGCATTGGCCGTCGCGGTCAGACCCTTGTAGACGCCCTTGTGGGTGATGGACTCGAGCAGCAGGTCACGGTCGACGTCGGCCAGCCCCCAGTCCTGCGCCAACTCCCAGGAGTCGACATCCAGATAGGTGCCAGAGCCGTTGGGGTCCAGAATCTGCGTCGTGACACTGGTGAGGCGCTTACGCGACCAGAACGTCGGTGAGGCCTTCACCGCGCCCTGGTCGTCTTTGCAGTCGGTGCCGTCAGCGCAGTTCTGGTCCCAGGGCACGTCCCACCAGTAGTCGGGGTGATCTGCGATCTTGCTGGGGGCGCAGTCGAAGTCCGCGTCGGGGATGCAGCGCTCGGCGGTGCCGAAGTTCACCTGGGCCGAAGGCTTGGCGGTGAGGTTGTCCGACCGCAGTCCGTATTCGATGTGGTCCAGGTAGCCGCCGCGGGTGTAGGTGGTGCCGTCGGAGGCTTTCAAGTCGCGAGCGTAGCGGTTCGTCTCAGGGGTGTAGTAGTAGACGATTGCGTCGCCGTGGGTGTCGACGACGTAGTCCAGGTTCCAGCGCCAGGCCTGCTGGCACCAGGAGTCGGCGAATCCGCTGTCCTTGTGGCACGGCTCCCCGTCGTCGTCGCCGAAGACCGGGACGGTCCAGGTCGAACCGGTTTTGGCCTTGCCGTCGGCGACCTTCTCCTTGCCGAAGAAGTACTGGACACCGTCGGGTGTGGTGACCTTCCAGTACTCGCCATCGTTGTCGCCGTTGTCGGCGCCCGTGAGTTTTTCGATCCGGGTGCCGTCGTCGTCCTTCATCCGCCACGTACCATCCCCCGCGGGGATCAGTTCGCCGGCCTTACCGTTGAAGCTGATGGTGGCGTTGTCATAGCCCCAGCACTGATCGCCGGGCTCGTCTCCGTGCTCGTCCTTAGGTGCGCCGTCGTCGCCGCAGGCCTTGTAACGGCGTTCGATGTAGCCCGACCACAGGTCGAAGCCCTCGCCGATCCAGGACGGCTGGTTGTTGGTGTTGGAGGTACGGCCGTCCACGCTGCCGGAGTCGTAGCTGATGTCCAGCTTCGGGGCCAGATCCCCCGGGACCGGCGGCACCCGCATCGGATAGGACCAGGAGAAATCTCCGGTCTGGGTACCGACCTGCCAGGTTCCCGACGCCGACAACGATGTGGCCTGGTAATCGCCCTTGTCGCTCGAGGCCCCCGCCACCGCGGCCAACACGGTCGCGCCGGTGGACGCCGGAGCGAGTGCCACATCGGCCGACAGGGCCTTGGTCTCTTCATTGTTCCGCGTCGAGACCGAGCCTGCCTGCCGGCACTCAGGTCGGTCTGGTGTTGTCAGTGCGCAGGCGGGCAATTGGATGAGTTTCAGCCGTGAGCCGTAGGAGCCGCCGTAGGCGTTGACGAAGCCGGAGTAGTCGACCTGAACGCCGACGCGGCCGGCGCTTTGGCCGGTGTCGGTGCGGGCGACGGTGAGCACAAGACCGTTGACTCCCGCCCGCCGGGCGGCGGCCTGGTCCAGGACGCGGACCTTGACCCGGGCCGGCACCGACGCGGGCTGCGCGGACCGCGCCTGCACCGTGGGCCGGCCGACCCGTACCGGCAGCTTCCCCGCTCGCACGGCAGTCGATGCCGCTGCAATCCCGGAGAGGGTCACCTCGGCGCTGCCGGCCTTCGGCCAGCTCGCCTTGGGTGGCACATGACGCTTTGTGGCCGGATCGGACCGGCGCGGTGTGACCTTCACCGGATGGCCCTTGACCGGTTTGGCGGACTGCTGGACGGCCGGTCGCCCGTGGTCGTCGGCCTGCGCCGGATAGGCGGGGGCGAGTGCGCCGGCCAGCAGCACTGTCACGGCCAGTGCCACCGAACGCCGGAATCGGCCGATTCCGTATCGCGACATCGCCACTCGCATTCGCACCATGTCCTCCGGGGGAGACGACTGCCGCGTCACGCGGACCGCCGGTAGAGGGAAGGAGTCAAGAAGTTCGGATGGCCGGATGACTCACAGGTCATTGGTGGGGTATTCCAGGCCGCCGGAGAGTTTCGCGAGCTGGTCTTGGTCGAGGACTCCGTTGAAGGCCCACACGTCATCGATGACGCCTGGCCAGTACTCGCCGTAGTTTCCGTCGGTTTTGGTGCGGCCGATCTGGAAGGCCTTCATCGCGTTGAACGCCAACGTGTTCGCGCGGTAGGACACGACACCGTCCGCGGTCTCGGTCAGATCCCCGTTGACGTACAGGCTCATCATGTCGGTGAAGGCGTCGTAGACGATGGCCACGTGGTCCCAGCCGCTGCCATCGGACTGGAAGCTGTTGCTGTCGGCCAACTGATGCGTCACACCGGAGCTGGCGTCCTTGTCCGGCATGTCGATCTGATAGCCACCCGCTGCCGGGTCGGTGCCGTCCGGGTGGTAACGCAGGGTGAATCCGCTGTTGACGTCGCCTTCCTGACTGAAGACCGCCGCATCCCGAGTCGGGCGCCCCGCGGTCTCGACCCAGCCGCCCACGGTGAAACTCTGATCGGTACGGACCACCGGGTCTGCGGTGGCGGCATAGTCACCATCGCCATCGAGCACTAGGCCGCCTGGCGGGCTACCGATCAAGCCCGCGCCCTGGTCGACGAAGGCGTTGCCGAACAGCGTGACGTGGTGGCCGTAGACGGTGTCGTCGGCGCTGGTGGTGACCGAGGTCGGCGCCCCTCCCGCGAGCTGGGCCGCTTCTGAATCGTTGATCGGCTGGTCGAAGACACGCACGTCGTCCAGCACGCCGTTGAAGTAGCTGGTGTACGCGCCCTTGGACTTGAAACGCCCCAGGTCGAGCGGACCGGTCGAGTCCCACGAGTTCGGCTGATCGACGGTCTGCTGCAACTTCCCGTCCACGTACAGACGAATCTGCTGGGTCTCCGCGTCATAGACACCGGCCAGATGCGTCCAGGAGTTCAGCGTCGGTGGTTGCGTGGACTGAGCGCGGACGTAGGTGGGGGTGTCGGAGTCGGGGGTCTGCATGTTGAAGATCCACCGGTCGTAGTTGCTGGAGTAATAAAGGGCGAACGCCGACCCCTCACTGCCCTCCTGGCTAACCACCACCGGCGTCGCGGACTTGGCGGTCAGCTTCGCCCAAGCGGAGACGCTGAAGCTCTTGGTGGTGTCAACGACCGGCCCCGAGGTCGCCAGATATCCCGTCGAACCGTTCAGCTGGACCGCCTTACCGGCCTTGCCGGTGGCGCCGAACGTCACCCCGCCATGCGCGCCCGCCGGATAGGTGCCCATCGTGTCCTCGGCACGGGCCGCGCCCGCCGCCTCGTCCAGCTTCCAGTACGCCGTCGCAGGGCGAACGGCCGCCGCCGCATCATTCAGCTTCCACCGGGCACCCACGACCGGTCGCTGGGTGGCCAGGACCCGCGCCTCTTCGCTGGTGACGACCCGATCGAAAACCCGTACGTCGTCCACGTCGCCGGAGAAGAAGCTGCCTGGCACGGCGCCGTAGGAGCCTGCACCGATCTGTAGCCCGCCGGTGGCGTTCCAGGGTGTGGTGTAGGCGACGGTCTGGGCGAGCGTGCCGTTGACGTAGAGGCTGAGTGTCTTGGCGACCGCGTCGTAGACCCCGAGCAGGTGCGTCCACTCCCCACCTTGGGGGGCCGTCGATGGGGTGGCGCGCACGATCGCCGCGTCGGCGGTGTCGCTGACGTACCGGTTGAACGCCCAACGGTCCAGCGCAGAAGAGTAGTACAGCTCGAACCCGCTCTTCTGCGCGCCCGCCTGAGTGGCGATGATTCCCGCGTGGTCGGGTTTGGTCGCCGTCAGCCGCGCCCACGCCGACACCGCGAAACTCTTCGTCGTGTCCAAAAGCGGGCTGGAGGTGGCGGCGTACCCGTCCGTGCCGTTCAGTTCCATCCCGGTCTTGGTGATCCCGTCGACGCCGAGGGTCACGCCGCCGTGGACGTCCGCCGGATTATCGCCGCCTGTGTCCTTGATCTGGGTGGAGTCGATCGGCTCGTCGAGGGCGTAGGTCGCTTTGGCGTCCGCGCCGGCCTTGACGCGGAAGTAGTAGGTCGCTGTCGCGCTGGCGTTCCCGCTGGTGTCGATCGCCTTGACGCTCAGATAGTTCGGGCCTGCGGTCTGGGGCATCACGTCGATGGTGACCGGCGCACCTGCCGTCGTGACGGTCTCGTGTGCGGATGAGGGGTCTTCGTTGACGCCCCACTGGTACTTCGTCACGTCCGAATCGGCGGGGGTCAGGGTGAATTTGCCGTAGCGGCCCACCCCGTCGTACCACGGGTCGTTCTCATCGTCGGGGTTGGATTCGGGGTATCCGTCGGTGGCGTTGGAGGTGATCGTCGGGGCGGCCGGAACGGTGTGGTCGTAGAGGAAGTAGCAGCCGGTGGCGTTCCCCGCATAACTCCAGGGGCTGTAGCTCGTGCCGTCGTAGGCGCGCACGTGCCACTCGATGACCGTGTTCTCCGGGATGGTCGACGGCAGCGTCGCCGTGAACGTCGACCCGCTCGCTTTGGCGCTGGTCAGGTCCGAGGTCCATCGTTGGGCCCAGCCGGTCCCGTCGTCCCAGGCCGCCTGGAACTGGCCGCGGACCTTGCCTGCGTCCTCGGTGTCCGGGTCGGTCAGTACCGCATAGGCCTTGGGCGGCATGTTCACCTTGGCCGGACTGCTCGGGCCCTTGCACGCGCCGCCCGGTGAGGACGTCAGGTTGGTCATCTTCGGCTGCGGTGGCGGGGTGTTGTAATGCACCCGCAGGTAAGCGTCGTCGGCGAAGCGCTTCCACGCGAGCTGGGAATCCTCAGTCGTGGCCTTCAGCCCGAGGGTCAGGGTGGACCAGCCGCCGGCGGCGGCCTCCTTCATGGCCTTGGTCGCATCGAAGATCACATCGCCGGCCGGGCAGCCGGAATAGCCCTTCGCAGTGACCTGGTGGTCCAGGTTTTCCAGCCAGTTGTCCTTGGTGGAGTCCCATGTCGAGGACGTGCCGAAGGCCTTGGTCTTCCACAGCTCGACAGATCGGGTTTCACAGCTCGGCGCGAACGTCTCCTTGACCTGGAATTCGGCCGACAGGATCGTCTTGCCGCCGAAACCGCTGGTCGGCATCCGGTAGAACAACCGCTTTGTGTGGTGGGAACCACACGACGAGGTGTAGTCGTACGGACAGAACCCCATGCCCTCGTCGGTCTTGAAGTCATAGTCCTTCCAGCCGCCGCTGGAGACCATCAGCCAGGCCGAGTCCTTCACCGTCTTGTACACCGGGTCGATGTAGACCGGGAACGTCGTGGCCGGGTCGGCCAGCATCGTCTGGTCCGGCGTCAACGTCACCGCATCCGAGGAGACCTGCACGTCGATCGGGGCACGGTGGGAGGATCCCTCGCCTCCGTCCGCCAGGTCACCGGCTGCCGCGGCCATCGACTTGGTGGCCTTCGGAGCGGCCGAACCGGTGGTCGAGTCCCACATCATCGGCTGGGGCGCCTCGAAGACCACACCGCCGCCGCCGACATCGGTCGCCTTCAAGCCACCGGCCTCATCCTCGGCCAGGCTCACCCCAGCCGCGGCGGTGGTGAACTTCAACTGGGCGAGCTTGGGGTCCTGGGCGGCTTCGCGGGTCTTGACGACCAGAAGGTCGGAGAACCCGTCGTTGTCGGCGTTCAGTTGCAGGTCCACGCCGTCGATGACGTCCTTGTACGTCGCGGTCGCCCCCGACAGCTCCGGCGCGGGCAGAGTACCGGGCCAGGAAAAGGACAGCTTGCGGCCCGCCTTGACCATCGTCGCCATCGGGCCGGTGCCGCCACCGGAGAACGCCAGGTCGACAGTCGAGGCGGCCGGGCTCACCGTGCCGTCGTCGTGCTTGTGCAGGGTCGTATCGATGTCGACCCACTTGCCACCCTGCCTCGTGCGGACCGGACGCAAGTGTTCGACCGCCTCGAACGTGCCGTCCGGCTGGGCGTACACCTCCCGGGCCTCCCCCCGCAGCGCCCCAACCTCGACCGGCTTATCCGAGGTGCGTGCCTGCTTCAGCGCCGCCGACTCCCCCGCCCGTACGGACGGATCACCAGACCCGGAGGCGGCCTGCGCCGGAACCGTGGAAGCGACCGTGGACGTCAGCGCGGCGGCGAGGGCCGTGGCAATCAGGCTGGCCCGCAGCCTGCGAAACGGTCTCCCGCCGGGATGGTACGAGCCATCGGGACGACGCCAGCGGGTCACGTCCGCCTCCACAGAAGGTAATCCAGAGGTAAACAAACGGACGGACAGTAACAAGCGGCGCGAACCTCGTACAGAGCTCAACCTGCCGCAACGCCGACCGATTGGCCAGAGGAAGTCACGGGACCATGTAAACCGGACAGAAAACCCAGACGTCTCCTTTTAATACGCTCTTCCATACCAAAGTTGGCATGTGCTGTGACCTGCGGTGGTCACATAATGCGCTGGAACGTCGACGTACGGCCGCAACCACAGCACCCCAGCCTCAGACATTCCTGCGCAAGATCGTTATCAGTTCCCGAATGCACTGTGATTTGAGTCACGTTGCTGAAGGTCATGTCACCTGTCACGATCTGGCGGCTCTCACCTCCGGTACGCCGGGCGATCGCGCGTACGACGGCCTAAAAGGGGATGTCACGTGCGCAAATTGTTGACCCGGCCTGGGCTGGTCCTGCTCGCCGCCGCGACCGCAGTCACGGCGGTCACCTCCGGGTCACACGCGGCGACCCGGCACGAGGCCTCTTACACCTACGGCATCGGCACCCGACAGGGCATCGACGCCTACTGGTACGGCTCCCGCACTCCGCAGCCCGCGCTGCTGATCCTGCACGGCGGCTACTTCAACTCCGGCAGCAAGACCGACTGGGCGAGTACGGCCCGCTACTTCGCCGACCACGGCTTCGCGGTCTTCTCCGCCGACTACCGCTACAACACCGATGTCGCCTGGCCCGGCCCCCGCGACGACGCCCTCGCCGCCGTCGCATGGATCAAAACCCACGCGGACGACTTCGACGCCGACCCCGCCCACGTCGCCGTCCTCGGCTCCCAAGCCGGCGGGCAACTGGCCACCAGCCTGGCCACCTACGGCGCCGGACGCGACCAGGTCGACGCCGCCGTCGGCCTCTCCCCCATCAACTCCCCCTACCGCGCCTGGACCCAGGCCCCCACCACCAGCGCCACCGCCACCCGCCGCAAAATCCGCGACGAAACCGTCATCCTCCACCGCTGCTACCCCGACTCCGCCGACACCAACTGCTGGGCGCGCTGGACCGATTCGGTCGCCGAAACTCATGCTTCCGGCGCCGACGACGCCCCCATGTACCTGGTGCACTCCATCGGCGATCCGGTCCCGGCCGCGCACTCCACCGACCTGCGCGACGCCGAAACCGCGAAAGGCGCCAACCCCACCGACATCACCGTCGACACCGTCTCCGGCAACTCCTCCGGCGGCCCCCTCCTGACCACCACCCTCAAAAACGCCCTCGTCATCTGGCTCAAAGCCCACACCCACACCACGCCGCCGCCCCAGGACCCCGAGAACCCGCCCGCCTCCGACGCCCCAACGCCGCGAACCGCACCCGGCACCACCAAGACGGCACCCTACGAGGACGACCCGGTGCCACCGCCCCCGGCCGACGGGAACACGGTGCGCACCGCCGCGGCCACCGTCACCACCGGCACCTACGCCTACGGCACCGACCCCAAACAGCAACTGGACGCGTACTACATCCCGGGCACCAAGCAACCGGCGCTCGTCATCATCCACGGCGGCTACTGGTACGAAGACGACAAATCAAGCTGGGTCGCCACCAGCCAATGGTACGCCGAACGCGGCTACGCCGTCTTCTCCATCAACTACCGCCTCAACGCCCAATCCGGCTGGACCGCCCAGCGCACCGACGCCCTCAACGCCATCGCCTGGGTCAAAGCTCACGCCGCCCAATTCAACACCGACCCGAACCGGGTCCTGCTGCTCGGCTCATCCGCCGGCGGACAGATCGCCACCGCCGTGGGCACCTACGGCGCCGGCACCAAATACGTCAAAGGCGTCGTCGCCCTCTCCCCCGTCGCCTCCCCCTACCGCGCCTACGACGACGGCCAAAAATCCGGTGCCAGCGCCTCGAAACAGAAACTCCGCGACAACTCCACCCTGCTCGCCCGCTGCTACCCCACCAAAACCGACACCACCTGCTGGAACCGCTGGACCGACGCCGTCGTGAAAAACCACACCAGCAGCGGCGACGCCCCCATGTACCTCCTCCACTCCCAAGGCGACTTCGTCCCCTCAACACATTCATCCGACCTGTGCACCGCGCTGAAAGCCAAAAACGTCTCCTGCACCCTCACCATCGTCACCGGCAGCGGACACGCCAGCGCCATCCTCAAAATCGACGGAATCCACACCAAAATCCTCAACTGGCTCCAAGCCCACGACTAACCAGCCCGACCACCAGCGCTTAGTTCTCTACGCTGCTACCACTGACGCTAAATCTCCTCACTAGGAGAGATGCGATGCATAATTTTCCAAGCCCAACGGCCGGTTTGTGTGCTCCATAGGTGCTCGCATGTCACATATGCCGCCCGGCAACAATCGGTGCGCCGTCGGGCTAATATGCCGTGAAGTGACTAGCGAACGCGGATCAAATGACACGTAATGGTGCTATGAAATAGGACGCGGTAGCGCGTCGAGTAGAGGATTCGTGTAGAGATGTATACTTTTAATCCGCAGCTTCATTCGTCCAGGAGCTTCAGAAACGCTGCAACTCGGGACGCAGGCTCGCTCGGCAGGACACTCCCTCTACTTCAAGCCTGCTCATGTCCACGGACGATGGCCTTGGCAGGCTGCGCGCCAGCCTCCGCTTTCGCCGCCAAGCCCGGAGCCGACGAGCGATAGAGGATGACGTGCGTGACGGCCCACAAGTGTTCGCCATCCCCGCGAACTTCCACGCGCACATCGGCGAACTCGGTGACCGGGCGATCACTCCCGCCGGTAATCCGGCGCTGACGCCCGGTTCTTCCTCAAGGCGGCAGGCTCCATCAGCGGCCACGACGACACGATCATGCTGCCGTACGGTTCAAAGCGACGGTTCGATCATGAGTGCGAGCTCGGTGTCTTGATCCGCACAGGTGGTGCGATCTCGGAAAGCACACCGTACGGCTGCAACGCGACTGGGCCGGCCGACACGAGACGATCAAGCTGCAACTGGTCCGCCACAACTCACCCTCCGCCGGCCTTACCGAGGGCCTGCGCGATGTGGCTATCGTGCGACGACCGCTCGATGACTGGCGCTTCGAGGTGCCGTCCGCCCTTTCCTGACTACCGTGCCGAATACGTGCCGAAATCCCGTCGGGCTGACTGATCGGCATGTGTTTGCGCAGGTCAGCGGGGCCCTTAGATCCTTGATCGCACTGGTCTTACAAACCAGGAGTCGCTGGTTCGAATCCAGCTGTGCCCACCGCTTGATCAACATGCGAAACAGCGCCTGAACTGCGGCTACATGGTCAGGCGCCGTTTGCGTGATGTTCGGCCGTCTCCGGCTCTCGGCGGCCATCTGTGCCGAATACGTGCTGAAGTTTCAGGCCAGCGCCTCGACGATCCGTCGCTTGGCGATCTCGTCCTGGCCTTCGAGACACGACGCGTAGATCCGCAACAGCACGTCCACCGTGTGGCCCGCCCACTTGGGCCACCTGGGTCGGCGGCACTCCCCCTCTGAGCCACGTCGACGGCGTGACGCAGGTCGTACGGTTGCCTCGCCAGCGGCGACTCGTGCTGCTGATCCGTCAACACCCTCCGGCGTGCCTGCCTCCAGGCGCGCCTAGAGGCGATCGTCGGAAGGTCTCCGCCCCGAACTCCGGTGAACAGGCGCGCGTCTGGGTCGTCGGCGACATGGTCTCGCAGGTGTGCCCGCAGGATGACGGTCAGCTCCAGAGGACCGGGGACACGGCGTCCGAGTCCTTCGGCCCGGTGCTTGAGCTGCTTGCGCGCCTCGCGGTGGCCGCCGTCGTCGGTCCGCTCCCGGCCGGCGTCCGGTGTGGGTTCGCGAAAATGCAACTCACACCACTCGCCTGGCTCCTGCCACTCCTGGCCATCTTCGTCCCAAACCAGGTCCGGCAACGTGACGTCGCTGCGGGTCAGGCTGATCGCCTCTTCTGGACGTAGGGCGGAGTAGTACATCACCGCGAAGAACGCCACGAGCCGCGGACCGCTGGGCTGTTGCGCCCCGACGGCGCTCAGCAGGGCGCACGCTTGGCGTGGGTTGATGACGCTCCGCCGATCGACCTCGGTGGATGTCTTGGGGACGCTCCACTTCAGATCGCGAATCGGGTTGGTCTCCAACGGCTTCCGCTCGCTGACGGCATAGTCCATGGCGTTGGCGAGGATCATCCGGTTCCGCCGGGCGACGTTGGCCGCGGAACGCTTCCCGTCCAACCGGGTCGTCGCGAGGTCCAGAACCCGGCGGGCAAGCGCCGGATCCGACAACTCCGAGACGGGCGCGGTGTTATCAGCCACCCAGCGCAATACGCGCGCGACATCATCGGGCGGCGAATCGCGCTGCTTCGCGTTGAACGCCCACCGGAACAGCGCCCGGCGCAGAGCGGCGGCCTCCGGTTTGCCCTTCTCGCTCGTGTACATCGCCGGTGTGGCCTGCGTCAGCGCGTACGCGACGTCGTGCGCGAAGGCGTACCAGGTCACCTCGTTCTGGATTCGCTGCCAGGAGACCGGCCGACCAGTCCGGCCGCTGAACGCCTCGCCCTTCTTCGCTGCGGACCGGAGCTCGGCGAGGAAGCTGTCCGCCTGCGCTCGGAGGCGGAACGATTCCCTCCACTGCTTTGGGCCGGCTTTCCAGCCGGCTCTCTAGGTCGTCGCGTTCTTTCCCTTGTAGATGTCGGTCTTGTAGATGCGGACGTCGTAAGTGATCTCGTTCATCGGGCGGCGTCCTCACGTGCGTCGAGTCAGCGGTCGAGTTCGGCGCGGCGGACGCGGAGGCTGCCGTTGGGCAGGGTGGGGCCTTCTGTTTGGCGCGCCAGTCGTAAAAGGTCGAGCGGGAGATGCCGAGTTCGGCGCAGACCTCCGCGAGAGTGAGCTTGTCCCGAGTGCGTTCGGCAGTCTTCACGGAGTGGCGTCCTCCAGCATCATGATCAGTTGGGATCGCGTGGCCGACGGCGCGCGTAGTAGCTGTTCACCGGTCACGGTCGGTGTCTCGTCGAAGGACTCGGTGGCGGCCGCGCGGGGTGAAGCGAGTAAGCGGAAATCAGCAGAATGATTTGTGCTGCTTTTCGCTTACGTGCCCTCCTCTCCGGCGGAACGGACGCAGGCCTTGAGGAGGACCCGCAAGAACACCCGGGCCGCCCCGGGGGTGAGCAAGGGCGCCGCTTCCGGCAGGGAAACGCGTATACCGCGTGTCTCCGCGCCCGTTCCGCACCCGCGACCGTACGGAGCTGAATCCGGCTTGGGAGCCCCTGAGCAGCCCTTTTGTGGCCTCGCGGTCATGCGGCAACTTCAATGTCGTTCAGTTGGCATGGACTTGGCGGGTCAGGCCGTTGGAAATGTCTGTGGAGATATCTACTGAGTGCGGATTGACGACGGTGACGTTGTGTGCGGGAGTTGCTTTGCCGACCACGATGAACTGCGTCTTCGGGCGTGCCTGTGCTTCGGGGATGACGGATGCCACGGGTCCCGTGCCAACTGCAACGATGACGTTGCAGCCCTGGCTGATCAAGGTTCTCAGATAGGGCTGGGTATTGGCCGTTGTCGGTGGACCGAAGGC
The DNA here is from genome assembly GCF_042429965.1 of Actinoallomurus acaciae. Lineage (NCBI taxonomy): Bacteria > Bacillati > Actinomycetota > Actinomycetes > Streptosporangiales > Thermomonosporaceae > Actinoallomurus > Actinoallomurus acaciae. The sequence continues at coordinate 51,034 of NZ_JBHLZP010000017.1, read as the reverse complement.
GGGGAGGTTCTGCACCTTGGCATGTGTTTTAAGGGATGCTTCTTCCATTCCGGCCCATACCGGTGCCGCCTGTTTTCCGGCTACGCCCTGAGCGTCGGTCAGCAGGCATGCCTTGAAGGCCAGGTAGTGCCGCACGCGCGGTTTCGGGCCGCTCGTGGCTATTACCGCCCAGATCGCGACAGCCGCCGCCACGGCCACGGCCACTGCAGCCGCCACGAGGCGCCGTCCCCGCAGACCATGTGACATCCGCGCCCGCCAGCCGGCCGGGGTGGATGGCCGGGTGATCCGTTCCTTGACGGCGGTCCGTCGTTGATCCTGCCCCATGTGCCACCTCGTCGCCTCGGGTGCCGGGCCATGCGTCGGTGGCGCGGAGCTTAACCGTCCCAAATGTCCGGAAGCCACCCGCCATCCGTCGTCTTCCGGGGCAGGTTCCCGGTCTTTTAGTGGTTTACATCACGTTGACTTCGGATCGTTTTCGTGCCGGTGTGTTGGGCCTACCTGGTTGGTGTGCACGCTTTACCGTTGCTTTACATTCGGCCTCTTCGGGGCTGCGGGAGGCGGCCGTGGCCGAAGCGGGTCGGGGCTATTCCCATGCTGTGGCGCGAATGTTAGCTATATCCCCGAACGACTGGTTTGTCGTGATCGACCTGTCCGCCCTTCGGGTGCGGCCCAGATTGAGGGGACACCGTGAAGGGCCTGGTCACGCGTTTTTGTCATGCTGCCCGCACGCCGTTGCGAGGGCTTGCCATCCGGTTTCAACGGCGGGAGGGACGTCCGACCCCACGACCGTTCCGCTACCGGGTCGCCGCCCGCCGTCGCATGCAGCGGCGGGTGGCGGTCCTGCTCGTCTCGGTGCTGGTCCTCGGGTTCGCCTCGGAGCCGGCGATGGCCGACGTCGGCACGCTGCCCGAGCCCCATCTGGCCGGTCTGGCGAACGGCCTGTCGCGACTCGTCCAGGGCAAGCCGCCCGCTCCGCACTGGGACCACCTGCCACGGCAGGCGTCCGGAACGGCGAAGGGCCGCTCGCACTCCGCATCTGCCGCCAGCACAAAGGCCAGGGGCGGGAACGGACGCGAGCCCGGCAAGGGCAAGGGTGAGTTGCCCGCTTACACCGCGCACGCCCCGCGTGTGACCAAGGGGCGCAGCGCGAGGGCGACCGTGGGATTCAGCGCGCGTACGAGTAAGCGGGTCGCCGCCAAATCCACCGCGACCTCGGACTACTACCGGAACACGGACGGCTCCTACACCCGCAGGCTGGCGGAGCAGCCGATCAATTATCGGGCGGCCGACGGAACGTGGCAGCCGATCGACACCCGTCTGCGGTCGGGAGCGGATGGTCGTTGGCATGAGACCGCCGACTCCCCGGCGGTGGACCTCGCGCCGTCGGCGGCGGACCCCGCGCTCGCCCACATCGCGATCGGGAGCGGTCGCGAGCTCTCCTACGGTCTCCAGGGCGCGGCCGCCGTCGCACCGCAGGTGTCGGGTTCGACAGCGACCTATCCGGGCCTGCTCCCCGGTACGGATCTGACCGCGCAGGTGACCGCGATGGGGGTGAAGGAGTCGCTGGTCCTGCACCAGTCGAACGCGGCGAACTCCTGGGTCTTCCCGCTGGACCTCAAGGGAGTCAAGGCCGTCGCGCAGGCCGACGGGTCGATCAGCCTGGTGGGCGCCGGCGGAAAGACCGCAGGGCGGATCCCCGCTCCGTACGCGTACGACGCGAAGGTGGACCGCCGGTCGGGTGAGCCCGCGATGACGCATGCGGTCGGCTACAGGCTGACGAGCGTGGGCGGCCGTACCGCGCTGGTCATGACGCTGGACGCGACGTGGCTACATGATCCGCACCGGGTCTTCCCGGTGACGGTGGACCCGACGTTCAGCTCGACTGACGGTGCCTGGGCGGCGACTACGTACGCGGAGTCGGGCCTGTCCGGCGACCACTCGACGGAGCCACGGATCAACATCGGCTCCTACGACTCGGGTACCCACAAGGCCGTCTCCTACCTGCAGTTCCCGAACGCCGGTATCGACGGCTCGCACATCAGCGTCACGGCGGCCAAGCTGGAGCTGGGCATCACCTACGCGTCGACCTGTACGGCGGAGCGCCTGGATGTCGCGCCGGTGACGCAGGCGTGGACGCCGTCGAAGGTGACGTCCTATCCGGGCCCGACGTACGGCGCCTCCATCGGCAACGCGACGCCGAGCGTGCCGAACGCCTGTGCGAACACCGGCGGAGACCTCACCAAGAGCGACGACGTGGAGGTCAGCCTGTCGACGTCCACGATCAACTCCTGGGCGACGTCCGGCACCGACTACGGGCTGGCGGTATATGCGTCGACCACCGACAGCCTGCACTGGAAGCAGATCGACTCGATCTACTCTCCGGCCCCGCCGTACCTGATCCTGACCTACACCGGCGCCGTGCTGCCGCAGGTGTACGCCCAGAACCCGCCGAACGGTTCCTCGGCGGGCACGCTCACTCCGCAGCTGTCGGCGACCGGCGCCATCGATCCCAACCTCGCGGTGAACCCGAAGTTCGACTTCCAGATCTACGACACCGGCGGCACGAAGGTCGCGGACTCGGGGCTGCTGACGAAGGGCCTGTGGACGGTTCCCGCGGGCAAGCTGAAGTGGGGCCAGACCTACTACTGGGAGGTCCAGTCCTACGACGGGACGAACTATTCGAGCGGCACGGTGTGGAACTCCCTGACCACCCTGGTGCCGCAGCCTGCCGTCACCTCGGGTCTGTCGCAGAACAACGACGGCCATGGGTTCGACCCCTCGATCGGGAACTACACGACCTCCGACACCGATGCCGACGTGGAGACGGCAGGGCCGCCGCTCTCGGTCGTACGGGACTACAACTCCCGTGACCCGCGGACGACGGGCGCGTTCGGCGCGGGATGGTCCTCGGCATTCGATGCGAAGGCCGCCGAGCAGTACGACGCCTCGGGGGCGGTGCAGAGCGTTCGGGTCACCTATCCCGACGGCTCGGAGGTCGGCTACGGCAAGAACTCCGACGGGTCGTTCTCCCCGCCACAGGGCCGGTTCGCCACGTTCAAGAGCGTGACCGGCGGCTACACGCTCACCGACAAGAACGACACCGTCTACACCTTCACCCAGTCGCTCGGCTCGGGCGCGTACGGCATCACCGCGATCACCGATCCGGACGGCCGCGCGGAGAACTTCACCTGGACATCGGGCCACGTCACCGCGCTGACCTCCGCCGTCTCCGGCCGGGCGCTGCACCTGACGTGGCAGACGCCGGCCGGCGCGACCAGCGCGCACGTGGCGACCGTCGTCACCGATCCAGCGACGGCCGGCGACAGCTCGACGGCGCAGACCTGGACCTACTCCTACACCGGCGACCAGCTCACGAAGATGTGCTCGCCGGTCGACAGCACCGGCTGCACACAGTACGGCTACCAGTCCGGATCGCAGTACCACAACCAAGTCCTCGACGAGGGCGCGCGGTCCTTCTGGCCGCTCGCCGAGTCGTCCGGTACCACTGCGGCCGGCGCCGTGCTGGCCAACGAAGGCGTCGACAACGGCACATTCGGCAACGTGACGCTCGGCCAGCCTGGCCCGCTCGCCGGCGGCTCGGCCACGGCGGCCGGCTTCAACGGCACGAGTTCCTCGGTGAAGCTGCCCGACCTGAACATGCGCAGCGGAGCCTCGACGTCGGTGTCGATGTGGTTCAAGACCTCGGGCGGCCCCGGCGTGCTGTTCTCCTACTCCGACATGCCGATCAGCGCGACCGCGTCCGAGGGGAACTTCACGCCCGCCCTGTACGTGGGCACCGACGGCAAGCTGAAGGGCCTGTTCTGGTACGGCGACACGCCCAGCCCGATCAGCACCACGGGCTCGGTCGCCGACGGCAAGTGGCACCACGTCGTGCTGACCGGGTCCGGCTCCGCGCAGACCATGTGGCTCGACGGCGCGAAAGTGGGCACGGCCGCGGGCTCTTCGTCGTATGACTTCAACTATCTGCCCACCAGCTTCAGTGACGTCTACCTTGGCACCGGCTTCCTCGGCGCGGCCTGGCCCGACCAGCCGCACACAGGATCGCAGACGCTGTACGGCACCTACTTCAACGGCTCGATCGCGGACGCCGCGGTCTTCGACCGCCCGCTTGTCCAAGCGGACGTGACCGACCTGTACGCCGCCGGAACCCATCCGGCGAACCTGCTCACCTCGATCACCCGCCCGTCGGGCAAGGGCTACGCCTCGGTCTCCTACGACCCGGTCACGACGCGGGTCACCCACGTGACCGACGCGGACGGCGGGACGTGGAACCCGGCGGCGCCGGTGGTGACCGGTTCCAGCCAGGTGTACCGGGCCTCGGTACTCGGTGCGAATCCGCAGGACTACTGGCGGCTCGGTGACGCGGCCGGCGCCCTCCAAGCCGTCAACGAGGTGACGGGCCCCACCGCCACGTACAACAACGCGACCCTTGGGACGGCCGGGCCGTTCGCCGATGCCACGGCGGCCTCGTTCGACGGGACCAGTTCCTACGCGCAGGCGCCTTCCGGGCTCATTCCGGGGACCGGTGATGAGTCGGTCAGCATGTGGTTCAAGACCACGGCGACGAACGGCGTGCTGTTCAGCGCGCAGAAGGATCCGCTCAGCGCTGGGACGACGACCACCGCTTACACGCCGATGCTGTACGTGGGCAGCAGCGGGAAACTGCATGGGGAGTTCTGGTACTCCACCGGCTCGGACAATCCGATCACGTCTTCCTCGTCGGTCGCGGACGGGAACTGGCACCACGTCATTTTGGCGTCGGCGGCCGGTACCCAGTCGATGTACCTCGACGGACGTCTCGTCGGCTCGCTGACCGGCACCGTGAACATCGCCGGTCAGTCGAATGTCTATGTCGGGACGGGGTTCCTCGGCGGCTACTGGCCGGATGAGTCCCACAGCGGTGCCGCCGGCACGCCCACCTACTTCAACGGACAGATCTCCGACGTCGCTTATTACCACTCGCAGTTGTCCTCTCAGGACGCTGCCGCGCAGTGGGCGGCGGGGCAGAACTCGACCGGCCTGGCACCGATGGAGACGGTCGCGGTGACCGACCCGGGCGGCAAGACGGTCAAGTACCAGTACGACGTGCTGAACGGGTACCGCCTGATCGGCCGCATCGATGCCCTGGGCAACAAGACGGCGTACGGCTACGACACCGCCGGGTTCAACCACACCATCACCGACCCGAACGGCGACGTGACCACCATCGGGCACGACGTACGCGGCAACGAGGTCTCCAAGACCACCTGTCAGAACCAGACCACACAGGCGTGCTCGACCTCGTACTTCACCTACCTGCCCGACGACACCAGCACCCAACTGACCCCGGGCCCCAAGAACGACCTGATGGCCACATCCCGCGACGGCCGGTCGGCAAGCGCGACCGACAACACCTACCTGACCTCCTACGCCTACAACGCGGCAGGTGACCGCACGGGTGTGACGACGCCGCCGGTCGCGGGTTTCGCCGGCGGGCGTACGACCACGATCGCCTACACCGACGGCACCACGGTGGCCGCGGCCGACACCGGCTTCGCGCCGGCCGGCCTGCCGTACAAGACGACCTCGCCCGGCGGCGCGATCACGATCGTCGGCTACTTCCACAACGGCGACGTCGCGCAGGCCACTGACGCGGACGGGCAGGTGACGAAGTTCACCTACGACAATCTCGGCCGGGTGCTGACCAAGACGACGGTCTCCGACTCCTATCCCGGCGGCCTGACCACCACCTATGCCTACGACGGCGCCGACGAGCTCACCACTCAGACCGATCCGCCCGTGACCGATCACGTCACCGGGGCGATCCACACCGCGAAGACCACGACCGTCTACGACGCCGACGGGCAGATCCAGTCCCAGACCGTCGCCGACACCACCGGCGGCGATGCGTCGCGGACGATCTCCAACACCTACACCGCCTACGAGCAGGTCGAGACGACCACCGACGCGAACCACAAGACGACGAGCTTCACCTACGACGCCTACGGCAACAAGGCGACCGAGACGGACCCGGCCGGCACGACCATCGCCTACGCCTACGACCCGAACGGGAACCTGCTCACCCAGACGCTCAAGGACTACATCGGCGACCCGGTGGATCCCTCGCCCTCCCGCGACCTGGTGGAGTCCTCCCGCGCGTACGACCCGGCCGGGCGGCTGGCGTCCATCACCGACTCGATGGGCGCCACGACCGGCTACACCTATACCGACAACGGCCTGACCGCGACGATCACTCGCAGGGACGCACAAGGTCAAAACCCGTTCGTGCAGCAGGCCAACACCTACGACGGCGCGGGGAATCTGACCCGCCAGGTCACCAACAACGGCGCGACCACGACCACCTCCGCCGTGGACGCGGCCGACCGCACGTCTTCCACGACCGTCGACCCCGGCGGGGTCGACCGCACCACGTCCATCTCCTACACGCCGGATGACGAGGTCGCCTCCAGCACGATCAGCGACGGCAGCGGCGCGACCAACGTCACGAGCACGACCTACGACCCGATGGGGCATGTGACGAGCCGCAGCGTCCAGATGGACGGAGTCGGCTCGCCGGTGGCGCGACTGTCGCTGAGCCAGACCTCCGGCACGGCGGTCACCGATGCGACCGGCACCGGCAATGATGCGACCGCCAGCAGCGACGTGACCTGGGCTGACTCCGGTGCATCGTTCTCCGGCGCCAGCGACCAGCAGATCGCCACCCGCGGGCCGGTGGTGGACACCTCTCAGAGCTTCACGGTCTCGGCATGGGCGAAGGTGCCCTCCACCACGCACAACCAGACGATCATCAGCCAGGACGCGAGCATCGGCGCCGGCTTCTACCTGAAGTACAGCGGCACCTCGGGCAAGTGGACGTTCACCCGGCCGTTCACCGACACCATGGACCCGGGCACGGCCAACGCCTCTTCCACCAACACCGCGACCGTCGACACGTGGACGCACTTGGCCGGTGTGTACGACGCGAACACCGGCAAGATGACCCTGTACGTCGACGGCACCGCGAACCGTACGGTCACCGACTCCACCCCGATCAACGCCTCCGGCCCGCTCGTTATCGGCAACGGCAAGTTCAACGGCTTTCGCACCGGCTTCTTCGAAGGCTCGGTCGCCAACGTGCAGGTCTACCCGCGGGCGCTGTCCGCCACCGAGGTCGCGACACTGCACGACGCCGGCCGCACCAGCGACACCGTCGCCTCCTCCAGCACGGCTACGGCGACCTGGAAGCTGGACCAACGCGGCCTGCCCACCGCGATGACCGACCCGAACGGCGCCACCACCGACTACATCTACGACGAGGCCGGGCAGCAGGCCGTCACCAGCGCGCCCGCCGTCAACGTCGAGACCGGCGGCGGCACCCCCGCCCTCGAGCACCCGGTCACGACCACCGGCTACGACACGTTCGGCGCCCCGGTCGAGACACAGGACCCCAGCGGGAACATCACCACCACGGCGTATGACGCCGGCGGGCGGAAGGTGTCGGAGACACAGCCCGACTACACCCCGCTCGGCTCCTCCACCCCGATCACCGCGGCCGCCCACTGGTCCTACGACGACGCCGGCAACATCGCCCACGTCATCGACCCTCTTCAGCACGACACGCACTACGTCTACGACCAGCTCGGCGACGTCGCACAGGTCACCGACCCCGCGAACGGCGTGACGCACAACACCTACGACACCAACGGTCAGCAACTGTCGATGACCGACCCGACCGGCGCGCAGACCCAGGCGACCTATGACTTCCTGGGCCGTCAGCTCACCTCGACCGTGCTGGATCGCCATCCCACCCCGACGTCCTCGACCACGACCTCGTCGTACACGGCCTCGGCGGCCAACCCGGGCGGGACGTTCCTGGCTTCGACCACGACCCAGGACGGTGCCACCACCTCCTACGGCTACGACAACGTCGGCGAGGCCACGCAGGTCACCGATCCCGCCGGTGCCACCACCCGCACCGCCTACGACCTGCTCGGCCGCAAGACCGCCGTCACCCTCGCCGACGGTACCGCCACGACGACGTCCTATGACCAGCTCGGCGACCCCGTACGGACCCGGCAACTCGACACCGACGGCCATACCGTTCTGGCTGAGCGGTCGGCCACCTTCGATGCCGCCGGTCGGCAACGGTCGGCCACTGACGCCCGCGGAAACACGACGACTTTCATGCGCGACGCCAACGGGCTGATCACCCAGGAGGTCCAGCCGGTGGACGACACCAGTGGGATCACCACCTCGTTCGGCTACGACGGCCAGGGGAACCGGACCCGCTACACCGATGGGCGAGGCAACAGCTGGCTCTACACCTACAACTCCTGGAACCTGCCCGAGTCGGCGGTCGAACCGGCGACCACGGGCTACACGACGGACGCCGATCGCACATCCACGCTCGTCTATGACGCGGCCGGCCGTGCCACCACCGAGACCCTTCCCGGCGGCGTTTCGATCACGACCGGCTACGACGCCCTGAACAATGTGACCAGCCAGTCGGGCACGGGCGCCGACGCCGCCACCGCGAACCGCAGCTTCACCTACGACGGCGACAGCCGCGTCCGTACCGCCTCGACCTCCGCGATCGGCACCACCACGGCGGCCACCAGCGAGACGTTCACCTACGACGACCGTGGCCTGCTGCTCACCGCAGCCGGGTCGGGCGGCGCCGGCTCATTCGGCTACAACGGCGACGGACTGTTGACCTCGCGTACGGACGCGGCCGGTACGACCTCCTACACCTACGACGGAGCCGATCGCCTGGACACGCTCACCGACCCGGCCACCGGGACGCGGCTCACCTACGGGTACGACCAGCTGTCCCAGCTCAAGACCGTGCAGTACGGCACAGGCGGCGACACCCGAACCTACGGCTATGACCACCTGCATCGCCTGACCAGCGACACGCTGAAGACCTCCGGTAATTCCACGGTCGCCTCGATCGGCTATGGCTACGACGCCAACGGCAACGAGACGTCCAAGACCACGACCGGCTTCACCGGCCCGTCGAGCAACACCTACACCTACGACAAGGCCGACCGGCTCACCTCGTGGAACGACGGCAACACCACGACGGCGTACGCCTACGACGCGTCCGGTAACCGAACGCGCGTGGGCGCGAACGTCTACACCTACGACGCCCGCGACGAGCTGACCAGCGATGGGGTGAACACCTACAGCTACACCGCGCGGGGCACGCTGGCCTCCCAGACCTCGGCACAGGGCACCGTCTCCTCGACGAGCGACGCGTACGGACAGCAGGTCACCCAGGGCACCGAGACCTACCTCAACGACGCGACCGGGCGGGTCCTGACGGCCACGACCAACGGATCCGGTGTCACCGCGACCTTCTCCTACTCCGGCGTGGGCAACGACCTCGCCTCGGACGGAGCGAACACCTACACGCATACGCCGGACGGCTCTCTGGTGGGGATCGGCACACCTGGCGGAGGCAGCGCCGTGCTCGCCTACACCGACCGGCACGACGACGTGGTCGGCGACTTCACCGCGACCGGTACGTCCCTGACCGGATCGACGGCCTACGACCCGTTGGGCAATGTCGCGGCGACCACTGGGGCGGTCGGCAAGCTCGGATTCCAGTCCGGCTGGACCGACGACACCACCGGCAAGGTCGACATGGGCTCCCGCTGGTACAACCCGGCCGCCGGCCAGTTCCAGAACAAGGACACCGTCACCAACAACCCGGTCCCGAACTCGGCCGCCGCGAACCCTTTCGCCTACGTCGACGACGATCCGCTGACCCGTACCGACCCGACCGGACACAGCTGGTTGGGAGATGTGTGGAACGGCGTGAAGTCGGCCGCGAAGGCCACCGCGCATGCGGTCGCCTCGGCGGCCTCGTGGGTGTGGAACGGCTTGAAGTACGCCTGGCACGCGACGACGAAGGCGGTCCGGACGGTCGTGCACGTCGTGGCCGACGCCCTCGACCGATCGGTACAGGCGCTCGATCGCCAGATCGCCGCGATCGAGAACCAGATCCACGCGTTCGAGGTCGCAAGCCGCCGAGCCGCCCGTGCCGCCGCCGCGGCACGAAAAGCGGCCAAAGACGCCTACGACAAGGCGCTGGGCCTGGGCAAATACGCCTACCACGCCACAGCGAAGGCGGTACGGACGACCACCACGTTCTTCAAGAACCACGCCGCCGCGATCGCCTCGTTCGCCGCGTCGACGTTGGTGTTCATGGGATGTGAGGCGGCGGTGTCGGCTGCCACGGGAGGCGTGGGCGCGGTCCCGGGCGCGATCGCCTGCGGCGCGCTGGCCGGCGCGGTCGGCGGAGCGATCGACCAGGCCGGCAAGTGCCTGGACGGCCAGAAGGGCGCCTGCTCCGCGGACGCCTTCGCCGGGTCGGCCGTCCTCGGCGCCGTGGGCGGTGCGATCGGCGGAGGGATCGGCGGGAGCCTCGGCGGCAAGCTCGCCGAGTCCGCATTGGGCGACGTGCTGCCCAAGCTGGTCACCAACACCTTGGAAGGCGCTGGGATCGGCGCCATCTCCGGTGGCGCGACCGCGGCCGCGCAGTACGGGCTGACGTGCTCGGACTCGTCAGCCGGGTGTTCATGGTCGGGCCTGGAACACGCAACCGCACGTGGCGCGGCGGTCGGCGCGATCGGCGGCGCCGCAGGCGGGGCACTGGGGACCGCAGCCTCGGCGGCACGGGCCCGCTTCCGCGGAGACGAGGGCGAACCCGTGGGCGGCAACGAGGGCTGCGGCGCGACGCACAGTTTCGTCGCTTCGACGCTGGTGCTGATGGGCGACGGCAGCTCCAAGCCGATCAGTGAAGTGAAGGTGGGCGACAAGGTCGCCGACGCGGTCCCAGGCGACGGTAAGAAGACCGAGACCCACCGGGTCGAAAAGGTCATCATCACCAAGACCGACCACGACTTCGTCGACCTGACCATCGCCACCCACGACACCCACGGCCAGGCCGCCGGCATCGGCAAGCTCACCACCACCGACCACCACCCCTTCTACGACATCACCCAAGCAACCTTCGTCGAAGCCGCCCGCCTACGGCCGGGTGATCGCCTCCAGAAACCTGGGGGCCAGGTCGCCGAGGTCCTCGACGTCCATCGCTACACCGCCACCGCCAACACCTATGACCTCACCATCAATGGCCTCCACACCTACTATGTACAAGCAGGCACCACACCCGTCCTCGTCCACAACTGCGGTGTCAGTGCCGAGCCGGGCCATGCGCCGAAAGGATCAACCCTTGAGCAATACGCCGAAGCGAATCGTGGGGCCAACCAGGAAGCAACGCCAGATTTTGTCACCGAATACACTGCTCCCTCCGGAAACAGATACTGGGGTCGCACGACCAAGCCTTCGGTAGATGTCGAGCCCGGCTCGAATCTTGACGACGCTCTGCGGGACCATCATGCAGGTTGCTCGGAGGTCTGTGCACTCAATGAGGCGCAGAAAGCAGAGGGGGGACTCGCCATCTATGGTGGTAGTTTCCGGACACTTCGCGTACGGCCACAAGGCTCTCCGCTCCGAAGTGGGACTCCCGCCGACCCATGCGAAGACTTCTGTCAGCCATTGATTGGCCGGATATATGGGACCTATTAGTCAACTGCTAATGGACGCGGCCCCCGACATTCGCGCGGCCCTAGAGAGGGCTGGCTGGAGTCAGAGCCGATCCATAGATATTTCCCCTTGGGTGGAAATCCTGGAAACAGCCGGCTTTGAAATAAACGCCAGCGCCAGCCTAATTTGGCAGGAGCTTGGAGGGCTAGACATAAAAAGTTCCAGTCGACGAGAGCCGAGGTCATCCCTTCGTATCGACCCTGTAGATGCCTGCATTGATGCCGCAGGGGAGGCTGCACGACTGGGGCGGAAATACGGAGAAGTGCATTCTCCTTTGGGTCTGTGGTCCCTGCAGTATCGGACCTATGTTGGATCAGGTGGTCGAGTGATCGCTGTTGGCCCTGGCGGTGAGTGGAAACTTGGCGACAACATAATGGACGCACTGACGTTTGTCATCATTGGTGGAAGTGATATCCACTTCATGTAGGAGTAGGCGAGGTTTCCGGCTGGACCTGGTCGCCACTCTTGCAACGGCAGCCGCATAACCAATCGCAGGGCTCGTGGACCTCGACGCCAACGGCTGCCACTCCGAGCCGCCGACCACCAGGCGGGCCGGTCGCTCCTCCGCCGCGGCGAAGAGTGGGTTGTGCGGGCCGTCGTCGGCCCGGCCGTCGCTCTCGTAACGGCTCACCGTCTCGAGGCCGGCGCACACGAATACCTCGCCCTCGCCGGCCCGAACCGCGTGCGCCGCCATACGGCTCCACCTGCAGCGACGACAAGCCGTAGCGGACCACACGGATGGTTGCATTCCATACAGGATGACCTGGTTAAGACTACGGGCGATGCATAGTTTTCCAGGCCCAACGGCCGGTTCGGTTGCTCCGTGGGTGCTCGTATGTCGCGGTACCGCCCGGCAGCACCCGGCACGATGTCGGGCTGATATGCGGTGAAGCGAATGGCGAATGCGGATTAAATGGCACATAGTGGCACTGTGAAATAAAACGCGGTAGCGCGTCGAGTAGGGGATTCTCATAGAGCTGTGGACTTTTAATCGCAGCTTCATTCGCCCAGGAGCCTCAGAAACGCTACAGCTCAAGACAAACGCTCGCTCAGCAGGACACTCCCTGTACTTCAAGCCTGCCTATGCCCGCGGCGACGGCCTTGGCGGCCTGCGCACCAGCCTCCGCTTCCGCCACCAAGCCCATAACCGACGAGCGATGGAGGATCACGTGCGCGACGGCCCGCAGATGTTCGCCATCCCCGCGAACTTCCAACGCGCACATCAGCGAACTCGGAAAGCACACCGTACGGCCGCAACGCGACCGGGCGAGCGTCGCCGCGCCGTGCCGGAGGTCGTGCAGCCGGATGGGCGGCAGGCCGGCCTCGAAGGCGATGTGCAGGAAGGACGTTGTCACCCACGCGTGATGGAGCGGCTCGCCGTTCTCCTTTGTGAAGATCTTGCCGGAGTCAACCCACGCCTCCTCCCACTCTTCACGTTCCTTCGCCTGCTGCTCGAGGTAGATCGTCAGCGCGATCACGGACTTCGTCCTCGCCGACATCGAACGTGACCTCGCCTCCCGGATCGCCGACCGGGAGCGCAGGCAAAGAACGGCGAGCCGCCGCACGCGACTACTTCATCAACTCCAGCCGCCTCACCCGCCTCGCGCTCGCGAACACCGTCGCGGCCGCACCCGCCACCGGCGAGATCCTCCATACCGCGCACACCGCGCACCCCAGCTCCTGGGCGGCCGCCGTCACCGCGCCCGTCGTCGGCGGCATCATCTGGGCCAGCGCCCACGGGCACATGGGCACCGCCGACCGCCGGATCTACGCCGCTACCGCCATCAGCTACGCCAGCGCCTGGGGCGTCGCCTGGAACGGCCTCGGCGACGCCGCGTTCGCCGCCGGTGCCGCCATCCTCTCAGCGCCCTGGGTGTACCGGAGCCTATGGCGGTGGCAGGCGGTCCCATCGCCGGCCGAGCCTGTCTCGAGGATCCGCTGTCGTGGTTCCGCGAGGCATGGGAGACGTACCGGCCCGCCGACGCCGAGATGGTCGACGAGGTCGAGGCCCCCAGCGCCACTCATGCACGCGAAATCGCATGGCCGTGCCGCGTCATCGGCGCAGGGACCTGGGGAGCAGGTCGCGGTGTGCGTCGAGGAGTTCGTCGCACAGTGCCTCGGCACGACGAGTGGTCAGGACGCTTCCGGCGTTCGGATCCAGGAGAACGGCCTGGTAGACATGGCGGCGGTCGCCGTCCAGGACGGCTCGTACGGTGAGTTCCACCACGTTGAGGAAGGTACGGTTCAGGGCGGCCAGCTGCGGCGGCAGGGCCCCGATCGGCTGTGGACGCGGACCCGATCCGTCGATCAGGGCCGGGACCTCGACGCAGCATTCGTCGGGCAGGTTGGTGATCAGGCCGTCGTTGCGGACGTTGAGGTAGATCTCGCGTTCCCGGCCGGTCTGGTGGGCGTGGATGAACTCCGAGGCCAGTTCGGACGTCGCTTCTAGAATCAGAGGTCCCTCATCGGCGAGTTCCCGGCGGGTCGACTCGTACTCCTCAATGTTGCGCTCCGAACGCCGAAGGTATTCACCGACCGGGACTCGGAACTGCTCGATCTCCTCGTCGTGGCGCATGAACCAGGGCACGTATTCGGCGCTGTGCTCGCTGGACTCGGTGGGAAAGTAGCCGAAGCGCCGGAACAGCTCGACGCGGACCCGGCGCTGGAGCTCCGGATCGGCGTCGATGGCCGCGCGCAGCGCCGGGTACAGATCCTGACCCTCGTGCTCGAAACGGAGGACGAACGCCTGGTGGTTGAAGCCGGCCGTGCGGAAGTCGATCTCCGCGAGCGGTACGCCGACCAGCTCGGCGAGGAGCCGGTGCGTGTCGCGGACCGAATGGCACATGCCGACGACCCGCTGGAACGGTGAACCGGCGTAGACGGCCCACGGCAGCATCGCCATCGGGTTGCTGTAGTTGAGCAGGTACGCGTCCGGCGCGACCTTGGCCAGGTCCTCGCCGATCTGGATCAGCACAGGGATCGTGCGCAGGCCTCGGAAAACGCCTCCGATGCCGATCGTGTCCGAGATCGTCTGACGTACGCCATAGCGGGCCGGAATGCCGAAGTCGGCGCGGGTGGCGCGGTAGCCGCCGACCTGGATCTCATTGATCACGTAGTCGGCACCTTCGACGACGGTGAGCCGGTCGGTGCTGGAGCTCACTCGGGCGCCGGCGCCGGTCTGCTCGTTGATGCGGCGCACCAACGCTTCGGCGTAAGCGAGCCGGTCGGCGTCGATGTCGTGGAGCGCCAGCTCGAACCGGCCGTGCAGCTCGGCGAATTCGCACAGGTCGGTGACGATGTTACGGGTGAACTCGACGCTGCCGGCGCCGATGAACGCTACCTTCGTCATGCTCGGACTATGACACCGGCGCGGGCAAACGCACAATGACAAGCAGGAAACACGCAATTTTCGTGTGCGTGATTGCGCGAAACGTCAGACGAGCGAGACCTCGCAGTCGCGCTCCCGGATCTGTTCGATCTGCGCCTCGGGCGCCCGCCCGTCCGTGATCAGAAGGTCGACCGACGTCATCGGGCAGACCTGCGCGAGCGCCACGCGGCCGATCTTCGTCGCGTCCGCGAGCACGATCGTCTTGCGGGCGCGCTGGAGCAGGGCGGCGTTCACGCGGGCGCCGACCGGATCGTAGTTCGTGCATCCCGCCGAGGCGTCGACGCCGTCGACCCCCACGAAAGCGACGTCGACGTTGTACTCGGCCAGGAACTCCTCCGCACTGTGCCCGACCGTCTCCTGGCTACTGCTCCGCACCTCACCGCCCGCGGTGAACACGCGGAGCCGCGGATTGTCCAGCAGGTGGAGCGCGACGTTGAGGGCGTTGGTGACCACGGTGAGACCGTCGGACTCCAGCAGCAGATGCGCGAACTCGGTCACCGTGGTCCCGCCCGTCATGCCGATGACCCGGGCGCCGGCGAGGTGCCGACGGGCCGCATGCGCGATCCTGCGCTTCTCGACCAGGTCCTGGGTCGTCTTGTAGCTCAGCGGCATGTCGTTGAACGCGGCGTGGGTGGTGGCACCACCACGGGTGCGGCTGACCAGACGTTGCTGTTCGAGCACCTCGAGATCGCGCCGGATCGTCGCATGCGACACACCGAACCGCTCGGCGAGCTCGGGCACTTCCAGCGACCCGTGCGCGACGATCGCGGACAGGATCTGGTGGATGCGTTGGTTGCGTCGCATGCCCCGAGGCTAGCGCACGAACGATCAGATTGCGCATTAGATGCCCTGGCTGCATGCAAACTGCGCGTACCCGGTGAGGCGCGCGAACATCCGCCCATAACGGGGAAATTTTGTGAATAGGACTGTTGACGCCCGGTGAACAAGCTGCCAAAGTCTCTGCCACATCAAGCATAGTGATCGATACACGCGCAGCAGACTGTTCAGATACTGCGCGAAATGCTCACGGACGATGATCGGATTGTCCGTCTCGTCCGCGAGCCTCCCGGCCCGGCTGGTGCCGAACCACCGCCCGACGCGGGGTTCCGGGCACCCGCAGCGACGGGTCGTCTTTTGGAAGAGAGGCGTAGCCATGCTTTCCATTCGACAGGCCAGACCCGCCGCGGTGGTCGGCACGCTGTCATGTCTGGCTCTGCTCGCCACCTCGTGCTCCGGCGGCGGCGCGGCCTCGTCCGCGACCAGCGGCGTGACGATCAATGTCTCCCTGGCCATACCGTCTCCGCCCAAGGCCTCGCTGGACGCGTTCACCAAGTCCACCGGCATCACCGTCAAGTGGACCGACATCGACTGGGACAGTCTTCAGACGAAGATCGCGGCCGGATCGACCGCCAAGACGTACTTCGCGGACGCGACCGACGTCGACTGGTCTCGGGTGGGCCAGTTGGGGAAGCTCAACTGGTTCTACCCGATGGAGCGCTACGTCGACACCAAGTCGCTCGCCGCGGACATGCCGCAGCTGTCCTCGTTCACCATCGGCGGCCACGTCGTGGGCATCCCGTTCGACGCGTCCTTCCTGGTGACCACCGTGAACAAGAAGATGTTCGCCAAGGCCGGCGTGACGACCATGCCGAAGACGATCGACCAGTACACCCAGGACCTCAAACAGATCAAGACGAAGGGCGTCGTCCAGTACCCCTTGAACATCCCGTTCGCCGCCGCCGAAGGTCTGTCGACGTACTGGTACCAGACGACGGGGGCGTTCGGCGGGACGATCCTCGACGGCCAGGGCAGACCGCAGTTCACGAGCCCTGACTCGCCCGGGTACAAGGCCGCGCAGTGGATGGTCGACGCGTTCAAGCAGGGCCTGGTCCCGCCCGGCAACATCAACGTCACCGACAGCCAGGGCCAGCAGAAGCTGATGGCGCATGGCCAGATCGCGAGCGTCTTCGGCGACTACTCCGGCAACATCGGCAGCCTGTACGAGGTGCCGTCCTCCTCTACCGTGGTCAAACAGGTCGACTACCTCCGCACTCCGGGCGTGACGGGCCCGGGACCGAACCTCAGCAACCCGGACGGCATCGGCATCCCGCGGACGGCCAAGCACCCCCAGGCCGCGGCGAAGTTCATCCAGTGGTTCACCGAAGGCGCCAACCAGGCCGACTTCGCGGGTCTCAACGGGCCGGACAAGGCACTGCCGAGCTACAACTTCCCGTCCCGGCTGAGCGTGGTCGACCAGCTCGCCGCCAAGGGGAAGCTCATCGGCGGCTCCTCGCTCGGCGCGATGCTCAAGTCCAGTGCCCGGCCGGTGTTCCCGGCGGGAGCGCCGACGTGGTACCCGCAGTTCTCCAACGCCGTCTACACGAACCTGCATTCGGCCGCCACGGGTTCACTGACCGTCGATGCCGCGATCAAGGCGATCGCCGGCACCGCGAACCGGCTGGCGAACGGCGGGTGACCGGGTACTTCGCGACCACGAGGTGTCTTCCATGACGGGACCACGACTCGATACGCTCCCGGTGACGGCCCCGCCCGCGGGGACGCCGACCGGCCGGCGTCGCCGCCGCCGGTTCGATCCGCTCCCCTATCTGCTCGTCTCGCCGTTGGCGATATTCATCGTCGGCCTGGCGTTGGTACCGGCGGCCTTCACGATCATCGAGGCGTTCTTCCGGGTCGACAGCCTCGATCCGCCGACGCGCTTCACCGGCCTGGGTAACTTCCGCCGGCTGTTCGGCGACCACACCTTCCGGATCACCGCGGAGAACACGCTGGTCTACGTGGTGATCGGCGTCGGGCTGTCGACGATTCTCGGCATCGCGATGGCGATCACCCTGCAGCACAGATTCCGCGGCCGCGCGGCGCTGATCGCGGTCCTGATCCTGCCGTGGGCACTGCCCGGAGTGGTCGAGGGAATCGTGTGGACCGGCATCTGGGACGCCAACACCGGTCTGCTGAACAGCGTGCTCACCTCGCTCCACCTGGTCGATCACTACCACGTCTTCCTCGGCCGGAACCGCTGGCAGACGATCGCGCTGATCGAGATCGTCCAGGTATGGCAGATCACACCCCTGTCGGCGTTGCTGGTGCTGGCCTCGTTGCAGAACATCCCCGGTGACCTGTACGAGGCGGCGCGCCTGGACGGATGCTCCGCGTGGGGGGCGTTCCGGCGGATCACGCTGCCGCTGGCCCGCCCGGGGATCGCGGTGGCCATGGTTCAGGCGGTGATCGCGACCCTGAACGTCTTCGACCAGCCGTACGTGCTCAACGGCGCCGCGCCGACCGGCTCGTCGGTGATGGTGCAGACCTACTCCGTCAGCTTCCAGAACCTGGACTTCGGCGAGGGGTACGCGCTGTCGCTGCTGGTCACGCTGGTCACGCTGGTCGTGTCATTCTGCGTCGTCAAACTCGTGTACCGGGCGGTGGAGCTGTGAGTGTCATCCGCGGGCGTCTCCGGATACGCGCGCGCTGGATCGGCGTGGCGTTCATCCTGTTGTGGTCGCTGGTGCCGATCTACTGGACGATCAACACCAGCCTGCAGACGGAGGCACAGGCCGGGAGCAAACCGGCGCACTACGTGCCGCCGACCCCGACGCTGAAGCACTACATCACTCTGCTCGGCAGCGATGGAACGGTCCCCGACCAGATCCGCCGGTCGACGATCAACATCCTCGTCGAGTGCGGCGCCGCGACGATCGTCACCGTGGCGCTGTCCACGCTGGCGGCCTACGCGTTCGCGCGGATGCGCTTTCGCGGACGCAACCTGCTGTTCTACTCTGTACTGGCCACGATGGCCTTCCCGGCGTACACGACGCTGATCCCGCTGTACCGGATCATGAGCGACTTCGGCCTGGTCAACACCTACACCGGCATCGTGCTGGTGTACGTCTCCGGCTTCCTGCCGCTGGCGACGTGGATCATGCACAACTACCTCGTGAGCCTGCCGACCGCGATCGAGGAGGCCGGCCAGGTCGACGGGGCCGGCCGCATGCAGATCCTCTGGCACGTGCTGCTTCCGCTGGCCCTGCCTGGCATCATCTCGACGGCGATCATCACGTTCCTCTTCTCCTGGACGCAGTTCCTCTTCCCGCTGGTCCTGTCGACCGACCTGTCGACCCAGCCGCTCACCGTGGTCGTCCAGTCGCTGCAGGGACAGCACGTCGTGCCCACGACTCTGCTCAGCGCGGCCGGGGTGATCGCCATCGTGGTGCCGGCGGTCATCGGGCTGACGCTCAACCGCTACATCGTGAACGGCCTGCTGACCGGGAGCGTGAAGTGACCCGGTCGGCCCGCGGCGCGGCCGGCCGGGGACTCGTGCTCATCGGGGCCGGCAGCACGGTGTTCACGCCCGGGCTCCTGCGCGACCTCACGTCCGCACCGGCGTTCGAGGACTACACCGTGCACCTGGTGGACACGAACGGCGAGGCCGCCGAGACCATGACGGCGATCGGCCGCCGGCTCGCGGTGCGGCGGGGCCACGGCGTACGGATCGAGGCGCACACGGACCGGCGCGCCGCGCTGCCCGGCGCGAGGTTCGTGATCACGACCATCGCGGTCGGCGGGGCCGGCGGATGGCGGGCGGAGCTGGAGATCCCAGCGCGGTACGGGATCCGCCAGACCGTGGGCGACAGCGTCGGTCCCGATGACGTACACGCGGTGTACGCCGGCCTCGACCATCTCTGCCGGCTGCTCGACATCCGGTCCGGCGGCACCGACCTGTACCCGCGGCTGCGGGAGCTCGTCGAGGCCCACGCCGGCGGCCGGGACGCCCCGTCCTCGCGCACCGAGGGCGTC
The DNA here is from genome assembly GCF_042429965.1 of Actinoallomurus acaciae. Lineage (NCBI taxonomy): Bacteria > Bacillati > Actinomycetota > Actinomycetes > Streptosporangiales > Thermomonosporaceae > Actinoallomurus > Actinoallomurus acaciae. The sequence goes on along the minus strand of NZ_JBHLZP010000017.1, from coordinate 31,224 downwards.
CACGCCGCGGTCTCGGCCGGCCTGATGCGAACCTTCGGTCGCCACCCCGCGCCGGGTGACCGTCATGTCGCGGAGTTCTTTTCCGATACCTGTCCGCGGCGGGCTCCGGTGAGCTGGCGTGGGGACTGCGGGGCGGCCAGGACATGACGCACGAGTACATCGACGACAAGAGCCGGTTCTGGGACGACCCGCGAGCCCAGGCGAACGGCGATGTTCCCCTCCAGATCTCCTCCGGTCAGGAGGCCGAGCGCGCCGTGAGCATCGCCGCGGCCCTGCTCGGCGACCGGGACATCGTCGAACCGGCCGTGAACCTGCCGAACGAGGGCAGGCTTCCCGATCTGCCGGCCACGGCCGTCGTGGAGGTGCCCGCGGTCGTCGCGCACGCACCACTCCTGGACCAGTTCGGCACCGTCGACGGCCACGACCCCCAGAACCGACGTCCCAGAGAAGGGGAACTCTGACATGCCCGGAACCGCACCAGCCCTCGGGCGGATCACCTCTGCCGAAATCGCCAGCCAGCCCGGCTCCTGGATCCGCGCCCAGGCGCAGAGCCGTTCCGGGCCTGGTGGGTTGCCGGAGGCGGGCGAGAAGGTCCTCGTCCTGGGTTGCGGCACGTCCTACTACGTCGCCGCGGCGTACGCGTGGCTACGTGAGCAGCGCGGACACGGACCGACTGACGCCGTCATCGCCTCGGAGCTGCCCGAGGTGCTCCGCCCGTACGACCGGGTGGTGGCGATCAGCCGGTCGGGCACCACCACCGAGGTTCACCGGGCACTGCGGCGGCTCGGGGACGACACCCCGATAACGGCCGTACTCGGCGCTCTCGACACGCCGATCGCCTCTCTGGCCACCGACATCGTCGACCTTTCGTACGCCGACGAGCGAAGCGTCGTGCAGACCCGGTTTCCGACGACTCTGCTGGCTCTGCTGCGCGCCCAGCTCGGCGCGCGGGCCCAGGCGGAACTCGTCGACAGCGGCGAGCGGGCGGTGAACGCCGAGGTCACCGAGACACTGCCCCGGCAACTGGTCGTCCTCGCCTCGGGATGGGCCGCCGCACTCGCCCAGGAGGCCGCGCTGAAGTGCCGCGAGTCCGCGGGCATGTGGGCGGAGGCGTACGCGACCGGCGAGTACCGTCACGGACCGATCAGTGTCGCCGGACCGGACACCCTCGTGTGGGCGATGACCCCGCTGTCGGCCGTGGAGATCACCGCCATCGAGGCGACGGGGGCACGCGTCCACCACGGCGGCACGGAGCCGCTGGCCGAACTCGTACTCCTCCAACGCCACGCGGTCGCCTGGGCGGCCTCCGTAGGCCGCGATGCCGACCTCCCGGTGCACCTCACCCGCTCGGTCGTGGCCCTCTGAACCATCGCGGGCGCCCGCCGGTGTCGTTCCGGGAGTTCCTCGCGACCGCCGTGTCACCGGCGAGGTAGGGCGCGGGCCCGCGGTGCGCGGCGGGTCAGGCGTCGAACTCCAGGACCGTACGCACAGCATGTGCTGGGCTCATTTCTTTTGGCCGACGCCGCAGGCCATTTCTACTCGGACTGGTTCCTCGCCTGGATCGGGTTTCCATTCCAGCGGGGTGACCAGGCCGGGCTCGATGAGTTGGAGGGTGTCGAAGAAGCGGGCGATCTGTTGGGGGCTGCGAAGCTTGTAGGGCGCTGCTCCGCTTTGGTTGTAGAGCTCCTGGGCGCCGCCGAAGGTCGTGTCGGTGTTGGTGGCGTCTCGTAGTACCAGGAAGCTTCCCGGCGGGAGCCCGGCCAAGAGGTGTCCGACGATGGAGTAGGCGTGGGCGTCGTCGGTGATGTGACCCATGATGCCCATGAGCATGAGCGCGATCGGCCGGGTGAAATCGAGGGTGTCGGCGGCGGCGCGCAGTATCGCGTCCGGTTCACGGATGTCGGCCTCGATGTAGTCGGTTACGCCTGGTGGCGTGCTGGTCAGGAGCGCGTTGGCGTGCGCGAGGACCAGCGGGTCGTTGTCGACGTACACGACGCGGCTGTGGGGGGTTGTCTGCTGGGCGACTTCGTGGGTGTTGTTGGCGGTGGGCAGACCGGTGCCGATGTCGAGGAACTGGTGGATGCTCCGTTCGCCGGCCAGGTAGCGGACGGCGCGGGTGTGGAAGATACGGGCCGCGCGGGCGATCCCGACGATCCCGGGGAAGATCTCGCAGTAGCGGTCGCCGGTGCTTCTGTCGATGGCGTAGTTGTCTTTGCCGCCCAGCCAGTAGTTCCAGATGCGGGCCGAATGGGGAACCGAGCTGTCGATCCCCGCCATCAGGTCCTTTTCTGCCTCGTGCCAGGGGAAGTCGGAGTCTTGGCTGTCCACGGCTACCTCCATCAGGTGGGGGTGACCGCTGGGACGGTGACGGTTCCATCGGGAACCGTGACCCCTTTTTCTGAAAGGTCGGCCGGTGTCGTGCGTACGCGGTGTTGGCCTAGAGGTTGGTGAGGAGCTGGTTGAGGATGGTGATGATCGCGGTCCTTTTTGTGGCCTCGATTCCCAGACGGTCCAAGACCTGAGTGTAATGGTCGATGTCGTCCGGCTTGTCTGGATACAGCGCGTGATCATTCTGGGGCAGATACACCATGTCCGGGAGTTCGGGTTGAGGGAAACGCAGGGTCGCGATGGGGCCACCGGCTATAGCGTCGCAGGCAGAAGCCTCCAGGCCGCCCGTCATCAGCTGGACTGCGATGTTGGGCTGTTGGGCGACGCCAAGGAGGTGTTCGACCTGGCGCCTCACGATTTTCCGGGGAACGGCAGGGTGGTGAAAGCAACCCTCATCAAGGATGCCCCACAGCGTGGTGGCGTTGGGGCGGTGGAGGATCTGCTGACGACGCATCCGCAGTTCGAGCCGGTGGTCGATCTCGTTCGTGCCCGCTTCCGGGTGCTCGTACCGGATCATGGCGCGAGCGTATTCGTCGGTCTGAAGCAGGTCAGGGACGTGGCGGGTCTCGTACACACGGATGAGGTCGGCCGCCGGCTCCAGGCTCAGGTAGGTCGTGAACCAGTCCGCGACGACGTCGCCATAGGGATGCCACCAGCTCATCGTGCGGGTATGCCGAGCCATCGCGAGCAAGGTCGCCCGGCTACCCGGTCCCTGTCGCGGGTGCAGGCCGGCCGGGGCCGCGAGCGTCTCCGCCCGTGCTCGCAGTGATGGCCACGGGGTCCGAGCGCGGCGGCTGGTGTCCCGTGCGGCGGCCTGGGCTTCGAGTTCGAAGATGTCCACGGCATTGACGGGCCAGGGGGCGGTATCGGTGCATGCGCGGGAGGCCAGATACCACCGTCGTCGCCAGTCCTCCACCGTCGCGAGTTGGTCAAGGGGCACACCGATCCGTGCGGCGTAGACCCGGCATACCGTGACGAAGGCGATGACGAACTGCAGGTCGGGGAGCCGGAGGCGTTTCGTCTTCAGTACGTCGTAAATCGTGCTGTGCGGGAGGTCTCGTATTCCGTCGGTCTTCTCAGCGATCGCCTCCATCTCCTGGTACGCCGGTCGACCGGATTGCAGATACAGACGCCACAGTTCGCTGATTACGCTCTCGAGGATCTGCCGCTGCCAGCGGTCGTTGGCGCTCTTACTCATCGCACCCGCACATTGGGCTCATAGTGATCATCTTTCTTCGGTGTTAACAGGGACGCGTCGCATACTGCCATGCAAAAACGCCTCATACCGGCCGGTCCGACATCGTTGGACCGGGATGTGATCAAGCCGGTTTTTTGTTTCGCCCGATATGGGAGTGCCTTCCAGAACCGCACACAGGATAAGCACTTGGTTACATCGGCATGGCCGCACGGAGGGATCCTCCGCGTTTCAGCGCGCGGGTCATCGTCTCCGATTCCATCGCCACCGGATGTTGCATACGACACATACCGATGTGCTGTTACAGCTCGGACGAAACCGGACAGACGTCCGTCATCTTCCGCCGGTATCCCGTTTATTCCGGATAGGCACTGAATCCACACGAAGGGTCCGGGCGGTGGGCCATCGTCGGCGGCGTTAACGACGTACACCGCCCACGGAGTATCGATGTCTCCTTCATCCACACACGCTTCGCCCTGCAGGTCACGGGTGCGTCGGCGAAGACGGCAACGGCTTCCACACGCGTGCCGCTTCACCATCTCTCACGCACTCCACCGAGACGCGGTCCTCCCCAAGACCGCGACCACGGACATCATGGCGTCCCCCAATATCGGCGATTCCGAGAATGAAGAACCGCGCACCAAACCTCCTGAGGCGCTACCGCCCGCCGACAACGTCCGAGGCCCCCACACAGCCGACGACCGGGTGATCGCCATGGCGCTCACCGCCACATGGATGCTGACCACCGGACGCCGGCTGCGCGACGTGCCGATGTTCCACGACCTCAGCGTCCCCGACCTCATCGACTTCTGGGCAGATGATCACATCGCATCGAACCCGAAGATCCGCTCCGGCCTCCCCGAACGGGAACACCGTGACAACGCCCCCTCGTACATCCGCCGCCGCATGGCCTGATCACACCGAAACCCGATTACCTCTACAACGAAGAATCCGGCATGGCCCTGGACCGATCGAGCCGACCGGTTCAAAGTGGCTGGACACGGCGCAGCAGTCTCGGGACCGTCCCGCAACCGCTGGAAGGCCGGGCCTCGGAGGGGGACAGCGATTGAGGAACGATCGTTCTTGACTGATCGTTCCTCAACTGTCTACTGTAGTGATCATGGGCAGGCCAAGAGCATTCGACGAGGACGAAGCGGTGCGTGCCGCCGTGGCTCTGTTCGGCGGACGTGCGTATGACGGCGTGTCCGTTGACGACCTCGTCAGCCACCTCGGCGTGCACCGCAACAGCCTGTACAAGACGTTCGGCAGCAAACGCGGCCTCTACCTGGTCGCTCTGCGCCGCCACCTCGTCGACGACGTCCGCCCGTTGCTCGACGCCCTTGCTGGCGCATCGGACGCCGCGGCCGCGCTGCGGCTCGTCACGTCGGCCGACCTCGACCTGCTTCTACTCGCGGCGACCGAACGCGCACCGGTCGACGAGGAGGTCGCCGCCGAGGTGAAGGCCGCGTTGGCCGCCGTCGACCAGGCGATCGCCGACGCGCTCGGCGTTTCCACCGACCTGGCGGCCGCCCTCACGGCCGCCGCGCTGGGCATCATCCTGCGCGGCAACCCCGACAACGCCACCACCGCGCTGGCCCAATGCCTCCACCCTCTGACCTGAAAAGGAAACCGACATGGCACTCATACGTATCGAAGGCGACGACCTCGTCGTCGTGATCGAGGGTCTCGACAAGCTCTGGGCCTTCAAAGGCAGCCTGACCATCCCGCTGGCCAACGTCCGTGGCGCGACCGTCGACCCCGGTATCGCCACCGAACCCAAGGGAATCCGCGCGCAGGGCTCCCACGTACCCGGTGTGATCATCGCGGGCACATTTCATCAGGATGGCGAAAAGGTCTTCTGGGACGTCAAGGATCGGTCGAAGGCTCTCGTGATCGAACTCGCCGACGAGCAGTACGCGCGCCTGGTTCTCCAGGTCGATGACCCCCGCGCGACTGTCGCCCTGATCGAGAGCACCCTCGCTGAAAGGAGGTAGGCCGATGTTTCGCCACTTGGCAGCGGGCGTGGTGGCGCTGGCCGTCGTCACCGCCACTCCGGCCGAGGCGACGCCCGGTCTGGTGCGTGCCGCCGACCGCGAGGTCGTCTTCACGGCCGACGGTACGACCACGTACGGCACCCTGCACGTTCCCCAGCATCGCGCCGGGCAACGGCTGCGGGCAGCACTGCTGCTGCCCGGCAGCGGACCCACCGACCGCGACGGCGACCAACCGCCCGCGTCCTCACCGGACACCCTGGCGCAGTTGGCCGATGCGCTCGACAAAGACGGAATCGCCACGCTGCGGTTCGACAAGTACGGCACCGGCCGCACCGGGCTCGGCGCCTACCAAGACCACCCGGAGGAACTCGACTACCCGGCGTTCGTCCGCCAGGCACGGGCCGCCTACGAGTCGTTGCGCGATCAGCCGGAGACCGACCCGCACGCGCTGCTTGTCGTTGGGCACAGCGAGGGCGCGATGACGGGACTGCTGCTGAGCGGCACCGTCCGCCCGCGCCCGGCCGGCCTAGCGCTTCTGCAACCACAGGCGATCCGCATGCTGGACCTGGTCGCGCTCCAACTCAAAGCTCAGATCGCCGAAGCGACCCGGCAGGGCCAGTTCACACCGGAGCAGCAACGCACTGTCAACGCGGCCATTGATGCCGCCGTCACCTCTCTGCGCGAACGCCGACCGGTCGACACCACCGATCTCCCCTCCCCGATCGCCCAGCTCTTCGAGGCGTTCCAAGGACCGAACGCCCGGTTCGTGGAAAGCGACGACGCCGTCTACCCACCGGACACCGCCGCCGCACTCCGGCCGGGAACCAAGGTGCTGCTGACGTGCGGCACGAACGACGTCCAGGTCCCTTGTGACACAACGAACGCCCTGAAGACCGCCCTGCGTCACGCGCATGCCGGTGGACCGGGCCGAGTGGTGCTGCCGGGAGTGGACCATCTGATGCACGACACCGACCACCCGAGCACGCTAGCGCTGCCCGTGCTCGACGCCCTGCATCGCTTCGCTCGAAGCTGACGCCGTCCGAGGACGTCCCCCAAACTCCAGCGCTCTCAACGCATAGGCGAGTCAGGCCGCGGTAACGAAGGGCCGTCCGCCCCAGCGAATGCCTTCCCGCCGTGGATGCGGGCCCGTGGTCGTCGTCTGCGACCTGACCGGACGCAACGCGAACGTCTTTTACGAGGCCGGCATCGCACACCCTGGGTCGCGAGGTCGTGCTCATCACGCAATCGCCCGACGACGTACCCTTTGACCTGCGCCACCACCGCTACATTAATTACCTCGGCAACACCGAGGGGCTGGTCGATCTCCAGGACTAGCTCACCGGCCGGCTGCGCACGCTCATGACCCGCTGACGCCGCCCTCGGCGCGCGCGGGATGCACCGGCGCGTGACTCGGCGCGCCACAGTGATCTCACGCCCCCTCCTACGATGAGGGCATGGCCGGGCGTCGGTGCAGACCGATCGCCACATCCGCCAGAGGCGTGTCGGCCAAGAAGGACTACACCTCGACAAACCCTGACGGCGGCCACTACACCTGGAAGGGCGACCGCCGCGACCCCGACCTGACACCACCGCCATCAGGTCGGAAGGGCCGCCGTGCCACGGGCGCGAGAACACACCCGCTCGCGGCAGTCGACAGAGCATCGGCTGCGGATCTCATGTGGCTGACCACCATGATCCCGCTGCTCCCGACCGGTTCCCATCCGCTTCCCCCAGAGAACTCGAACCTGCGAGTTGGTCTACAAACTCACCCGTTCGTGCAGATCAGCGACTTACTCGTTGCACCCCATACTGATCACGGTCTGCCTCAGGGTGCGCACGGACCGGACGACCAAAGCCCGGACGCCGATTCGGGCCGGCCGACGAAGATCCTGCTGGGCTGTGAATGCGAAGCTGGCTGTCGACGACAGCCGGCCGACGCGCGGGCGGCGCTCATGGAGGTGCCTGCGGTGGAAAGAGTCTCGGTGAACCCCGCCTGGGCCGGAGGACGGGCGCCCGGCTCGGCGCCGGACGCCGCCGAGATCGAGGCGTTCCACGCGTCCATGCCGGGCTTCCAGCGCACGCCACTGATCGCTCTGCCGGGCCAGGACGGCAGGCGCGTCTTCGTCAAACACGAGCGGGAGCGGCTTGGCCTCCCGTCGTTCAAGGTCGTCGGCGCGAGCTGGGCCATCCACCGCGTGGTCGCCGACAAGTGCGGCGGGACCGTCCCGCCTCGGTTCGAGGCGACCGCGGCCGCCGCGCGGTCGCTGCCCGCCGGCATGGTCCTCACCACGGCGACCGACGGCAACCACGGGCGGGCCGTCGCCCACATCGGGCGGCGGCTCGGGATCGCCTGCCGGATCTACGTTCCCAGCGGGATGCTGCCGGCGAGGATCGCCGTGATCAAGAAAGAGGGCGCCGAGGTGACGGTCGTCGACGGCTCGTATGACGACACGGTTCGCCGGTCCGCCGCCGACGCACGCGAGAATCCGCACCACCTCCTCGTCTCCGACACGTCCTGGCCGGGTTATGAGACGGTGCCCTCGGCGGTCGCGGCGGGCTACGGCACGATCTTTCGTGAGGCGTACGCCCAGCTCGCGGAGGCGACCGGGGAGCCGGCCGCGTTCGACCTGGCTGTGGTGCCGGCGGGCGTGGGCGCGTTCGCCTCCGCCGCGGTGCGGAACCTGACGCGCGGCGAGGGCTGCGACGTGGTCACTGTCGAACCGCGGGCCGCGGACTGCGTCCGGCGATCACTCGCCGCCGGCCGGCCCGTCACGGTGCCCGGTCCGCACGAGTCGATCATGGCGGGGCTGAACTGCGGCGAGGTGTCTCGTGTCGCCTGGCCGGTGCTGCGCGGTGGGGTGCGCGCCGCAGTGGCGGTGTCCGACGATGAGGTGATGGACGCGATGCGACGGCTGGCCGACGAAGGCATCGCCGCCGGGGAGAGCGGCGCGGCCAGCCTGGCCGGGCTCGCGGTGCTGGCCGAAGACCCGGCCGGCGTACGGCTGCTGTCGTCGGGCCGCCACCGTACGGTCCTGCTGCTCGTCACCGAGGGCGTGACCGACCCGGACGCGTACCGGACGATCGTCCGGCGCTGACGAACACGCGCGCCGGTCAGCACGTGCCGCCGGTCAGACGGCGTCGCTGACCGTCGACATGTTGAAGTCGGGGACCCGGATCGCCGGCATTTTCGTACGCCGGAAGCGGTCGCTGCGCTCCCGGGGAAGCGTGTGCTCGCTCCGCCCGGCCTCGGTGAGCCGGCCCAGCAGGTCGGTCGGCGACTCGTTGAAGCGGAAGTTGTTCACCGTGCCGCGTATCCGGCCGTTCTCCACGAGGTACACGCCGTCGCGGGTCAGGCCGGTGGACAGCAGGGTCCGCGGGTCGACCTCGCGGACGTACCACAGACTGGTCAGCAGGAGCCCGCGTTCGGTCGTGGCGATCATCTGTTCGAGCGTCGCGTCGCCGCCTCCGTCGAGGATCAGGTTGCCGACCCTCGGGCGTGGCCGTGAACCGGTGTGCCGTGCCCACGACCGGGTGCGCACCAGGTCCGTGAGGTGACCCCGGCTGATCCACGGCACCGCGGACACCGGCTGCCCGTTGTCGAACACCGACTCCATGCCGCTCTCCGGTGCGGTGATGATGGCGAACGGCGAGCATCGCAGGCCCGGCTCGGCCGGGTCGGAGCGCAACGTGAGCGGCAAGGTGGAGAGCCGCTCGCCGATGCGGCTGCCGCCGCCCGCGCCGTACACGTTGCGTCCCTCGTCGGCGTCGCGGGCGGACGCCTTCTGGTAGGCACAGATCATCAGGTCGGCGACCGCGGCGGGCGGCAGGATCGTCTCGTACCGTCCGGCCGGCAGCGCGACGCGTTCCGGCGACTGGTCCAGGCGCTGTCCGAGCGCCTCGGCGACCGTGGTGACGTCGACGCCGGCGAAGTCCGGGACGTGCGCCCCGGACCACGTCGCGCGGGTGAGGTCGCCCGACTTGCCGGTCAGTTCGAGCCGGCCGTCGGGCTGGTCGAAGCGTCGCCGCAGGCCAGTGGACGTGGCGAGGAAGCAGGAGCTCATCTGGTGCTCGGCGTAGCCGAACAGCAGCCGGCCTTCGCGACGCCAACGGCCGAAGGCCGCGCCGAGCGCGGGCACGAGGTCCTCGAACACCGCGGCGCTGGTCTCGGCGGCGGCTGCGGCCCAGTCGTCGTCGTGCTCGTACGGCTCGACGAGCGGGCTCGCCTCGGAGGTCGGCCTGGCCGTGCGGCCCGCGGCCTCCGACGCGTGGACGAGATCCGCGACCTCGCGGGCCGTGGTGACGGCCCGCGTGACCACGCCCGCGCTCGCGCCGTCGGCGCGCTCGAAGGTCGAGATGACGGTGAGCGAGCGGGTCCGTGCCTGCCCGTTGGTGGTGAGGGCGTTCGCGGCCCACCGCAGGTTCGTCTCGCTGTGCTCCTCGACCACGACGACGCAGCCGTCGGCGGCGGACTCCGCGAGCGCGGCCTCGGCGAGCTCCTGGGCGCTGTCCACCGCTCTGTTTCCGGCGTGAGTGGTCACCGGCCCCCCTCCCTGTTGGTGTTGAGGACGTTGACGCTGCGGAACAGCGCGGCGGGGCAGCCGTGCGACACCGGCGCGGACTGTCCCGGCTGGCCCTTCCCGCAGCCGAAGGAACCCCCCATGACATACGTGGCCGGGCCGCCGACGGCCTCCATCGAGCCCCAGAAATCGGTGGTCGTGGCCTGGTAGGCGACGTCGCGCAGCGGCCCGGCCAGCCGGCCGTGCTCGATGCGGTGGAATCGTTGGCCGGTGAACTGGAAGTTGAACCGCTGCATGTCGATCGACCACGACCGGTCGCCCTCGACGTAGATGCCGTGCTCCACCCCCGAGATCAGCTCTTCCGTCGAGGGCCCGTCCGGGGCCGGCCGCAGCGACACGTTCGCCATCCGCTGCAACGGGACGCGCCCGCTCGAGTCGGCGTACGCGCAGCCGTTCGACCGCCCGAACCGGCCGGCCCGCGCCAGCTCCCGGTTGAGCTGGTAGCCCACCAGCACACCGTCACGCACGATGTCGAAACGCTGGGCCGCCACACCCTCGTCGTCGTAGCCGATGGTGGCGAGGCCGTGCCCGGCGGTGCGGTCGCCGGTCACGTTCATCGCCGCGCTGCCATAGCGCAGCGAGTCCAGCCGGTCGGGGGTCGCGAAGCTCGTCCCCGCGAAGGCGGCCTCATGCCCCAGCGCGCGGTCCAGCTCGGTGGCGTGCCCGATCGACTCGTGGATCGTCAGCCAGAGGTTCGACGGGGCGATGACCAGGTCGTACGAGCCCGGTTCCACGCTCGGCGCCGTCGCATGCGCCATCAGCAGCTCGGGCAGTTCGGCGAGCTCGGCGTCGAAGTCCCAGCCCGTGCCGGTCAGGTACTCCCAGCCGCGGCCGGTCGGCGGAGCGAGGGTTCGCATGGTGGAGAAGGAGCCGGCGCCGATGGTGAGCGCCGTGAGCTCCGGATGCACCCGTACGCGCTGCTGGGTGGTCATCGTGCCCGCCGTGTCGGCATAGAACTTGTTCTCGATGACCTGGGTCAGGACGGCGTCGACATGGTCGACGCCGTCTGCGGTCAGGAGCCGCCGAGACAGTTCGGCCATCCTCTCGGCCCGCTCGGCCTCTTGTACGTCGAACGGGTTCACCGTGTAGGAGGAGATCCAGGTGACGTCGTCATGGACCGGTTCGCCGGCCGGCTCGACCGGATCTCCGCGCAGCGGGCGGCTCAGGCGCGCGGTCGCCACCGCCTGCTCGGCCAGCGCCCGCGCCGCCCCGGCCGTCCGCGCGATGCCGGCGGCGAACCCCCACGTGCCCTCGTGCACCACCCGGACCGCCAGGCCGGTGGCCTCTTCGTCGGAGGAGGATTCGAGGTGGCCGTCGCGCAGGCGCAGCCGGCCGGTCCGTACGCGTTCGAGGCGGAAGTCGGCGTGTTCGGCGGAGAGCTCTCGTGCCCGGCCGAGGGCGGCGTCCGCGAGCACGCGCGCGGGAAGGGCGCGGAAGGCCGGATCGATCTCGTGCAGCGCATTCATGACGCCTCACCCGTTCGCGTGTTCACGTGGTCGCGTGTGACCGCATCGACCGCGCCAGGCTCTCGTACCGGCGTGGCCCGATGGTCGTGAGTACGGACAGGATCCGGCGGCGCGTTCGTCCGGGCGTCCGAACCACCGCGCGGGCACCGACCAGGTGGTGGCGGACGCCAAAGCGGACGTCCTGGATATGTACTCTCGAACAAACCGTGCAATGCGCCGATCGCTATCGTGACCATCTCCACCTCCGGACGGGAGAAGCGCACGTGACACCGAGGATCGACGCCCTGGTCAACAACCTCGAGCAGACGCTTCCGCACGCGTTGGAGCAACACGATGTTCCCGGAGCCGCGGTGGGTATCTGCGATTCCGAGGAAATATTGTGGTGTGCCGGATTCGGGACGACGGCTCGCCATCAGGGAACGCCGATCGACACCTCGACGCGATTCAGTGTGCAGTCGACGTCCAAGCTCTATACGGCCACGAGCGTGCTGCTCGCGGTGGAGGCGTCGGAGCTGGACCTTGACGAGCCGATAACGAGCTACCTGCCGGAGTTCACGGTACGCAGCGTCTTCGAGAACGCCCCGGCCACGAAGATCACCCTGCGGCATCTGCTGAGCCACACCGCAGGATTCACCCATGAGGCGCCCATCGGGTCGAACTATTCGATCGGGGAAGGCGACTTCGAGGCGCACTGCCAGAGCATCAGCGACACCTGGCTGCGTTTTCCGGTCGGCCACCACCACGAGTACTCGAATTTGGGTATCGATCTCGCCGGATACATAATCCAGCGCACCCACGGAATGCCGTTCGAGGAGTATGTCCGCCAGGAGTTGTTCGAGCCTTTGGGGCTGAGGCGGTCCACGTTCGACCTTGACGTGATCGAGGCCGACGAAAAGCGCGCCATCGGACACTGGAAGCCATTCGAAGAAGCCGGAAAGCCCCTTCCGGTGAAGGTTCCGATGGTCGCGGCGGGCGGACTTTACACGAGCGTCGCGGACGCGCTTCGCTACGTCCAGAACCATCTGCGGGACGGGGAGGACCTGCTCGACGGCGCGCTGCTCCAGGAGCAGTACCGGATCGCCTATCCCGCGCCGGGCCAGTCTTTCGGGTACGGGCTGGGACTTTACGCCGACGAATGGGAGCCGGGCGTGCTCGTGCGGCACCACGGCGGGTCGGGATTCGGCTTCCAGGCGCAGCTGTGCTGGGTCCCCGACCTTGACGTCGGCATCGTGATGCTCACGAACTCCTTCGACCATTCGCTGCAGAACGAGACCGCGCACCGGATCGTCGAGTGGCTCGCCCCGGCGCCGACCAGAAGGGTGGCACCCGCGCCGAACGACGGCGGCGAGACGAGCGGTGCCGACACGAGCAGTGCCGACCTCGGCGCGCTGGCGGGCGAGTACGTCGGGCGGCTGGATGACCGGGTGCGGGTGCTCGCCGAGAACGGGCGGCTCCGCCTCCGCGGCGCGGAGATGAGCGAGGCGACGCTGACCGGCGCCGACGCGATGACGCTGTGGAACGCCCGGCGCGACCGCCTCCGGTTCCTCCGTGACGCGGACGGCCGGGTGCGCTACCTGCAGACCCTGCGCGACGGGCAGGTCCGCTACCGGAACGACGCCGCCACGACACCACCGTCGACGCTCGATCCGAAGCACGCCGGAACCTACGTCGCGGCGGCCTGGGGCGTGCCGGTGGCGACGTACCGGATCTTCCAGGACGGCGAATCGCCGGTCATCGGGCGGCTGGACGATGACGAGGACGCCATCGCGCTCCGGCTCACGGCGATCGGGCCGCACCTGTACCTGTCCGCCATGGGCGAGGTGCTCGATCTCGGCTCGGCGCCTCCGACCTACGCGAACATCCCGCTGACCCGCGTGCGCGAGTAACCGCTGCGCGGCTCCGCAGGAGTGTCCGTGGTGTCGGAGGGCGGCACCAACCGCCGGTCGCCGATTCGTCGGAATCGACGGCGCGCGGACCGGCGGGGACCGGGTCTAATCGAATTCGGACGGCGCGGGCACCTTCCGCGCCGGCGCGCGACGAGCCTCACACAGAAAGTCAGATCCCCATGAGATGCAGGGTTGCCGGCGTCCCGTCCGGCCTTCATGTGTCAGGCCGTCCCGGCTCCGGTCCCGCGCACAGGGGCGTGCGGTGACCGGCGGCGAGTACGGCGTGCGGCTGCGGGCCATCGAGCTGCGCCGGATCGAGATGCCGCTCGTCGCGCCGTTCCGGACCTCGTTCGGGACACAGTGGATCAAAGACGCTCTGCTGCTGCGGGCCGTCACGGACGACGTGGAGGGCTGGGGCGAGTGTGTCGCCCCAGCCGATCCGCTGTACTCCTCCGAGTACGTCGAGGCGTCCGTGGACGTGCTCCGCCGATTCTTCATTCCCGCCGTCGCGGAGGCGGGTCACCTGGACGGAACGCTGGACGCGAAGGGAGTCGGCCCGCTGCTCTCCCGGTTCCACGGCCACCGGATGGCGAAGGCGGCGCTCGAGATGGCGGTGCTGGACGCCGAGCTGCGCACCCGCGGTATGCCGCTGAGCCGCGAGCTCGGCGCGGTACGCCGGCGTGTGCCGTGCGGCGTGTCGGTAGGGATCATGGACTCTGTCGACGCGTTGCTCGACACGGTCGGCGGATATCTCGACGCGGGCTACGTGCGCATCAAGCTGAAGATCGAGCCCGGCTGGGACGTGGCGCCGGTCCGCGCCGTGCGCGAGCGCTTCGGGGACGACGTCATGCTCCAGGTCGACGCCAACGCGGCGTACTCCCTCGGTGACGCGCGCCGGCTCGCCCGGCTCGACCCGTTCGACCTGGTGCTGATCGAACAGCCGTTGCCCGAGGAGGACATCCTCGGCCATGCCGACCTGGCCGGCCTGATCCGCACCCCGATCTGCCTGGACGAGTCGATCACCTCGGCGCGCGCGGCGGCCGATGCGATCCGCCTGGGCGCGTGCCGGATCGTCAACATCAAGTCCGGCCGCGTCGGCGGCTATCTCGAGGCTCGTCGGATCCACGACGTCTGCCGTGCCCACGACGTGCCGGTCTGGTGCGGAGGCATGGTCGAGACCGGTCTCGGCCGCGCCGCGAACGTCGCGCTCGCCGCCCTTCCCGGATTCACGCTGCCGGGGGACACTTCCGGCTCGGACCGGTTCTACACCACGGACATCACCGAGCCGTTCGTCCTCGACGATGGCCACCTTGACGTACCGGCCGGTCCGGGACTGGGCGTGGCGCCGATCCCGGGGCTGCTGGACGCCGTCACGACGTCGTCGGAGTGGATCGAGCTGTGAGCTGATCTTCCTGGTCGGCGGCCCCTTTGGCCGCCGTCACAGGCAGAGATAGAGATATTGTGTGGCATGTCTCTTTTTAGGCGTTTTGTGGTGCACGCCCCGTGCACCGCGGTCCCGGGCCTGCTTGTTCCGGCGAACCAACCCGTAGCGCAAATTCGTCGGATCGGACCGGTTCCGCCGGTCGCGGACTCGCTACCGTCCGAGTCGTGTTGGCCTCGGTGACGGAACATCCACGCGCCAGCCTCGGGCGGGTCCTGGAGGATCTCGGCCGGACGCTGCTCGAGTTGCTGTGCGGCGACGCCGACCAGCCCGGTGACATCGACGGCATCATCATCCATGATCCGTTCGACGAGCCGGCCTGGCCCCGCCACGCCCTCGTACTCGGCGTCGGCGTCAACGACCCAGAAGACGTCGTCGCGCTGCTGGACGAGATGGGGACCAGGGGCTGCGCCGGCCTGATCCTCCGCGCCCCGATGCGTGTCACCGAAGAGATCGCCGCCGCCGCGCGGCGAAACAAGGTGGCGGTCCTCGGCCTCACCCGGGGCGCCTCGTGGGTCCAGCTCGCCTCGATGCTGCGGTCGCTGCTCGCGTACGACGACTTCGGGGAGACCAGCACCGAGATGCTCGGCGGCATCCCGTCCGGCGATCTGTTCGCGCTGGCGAACGCGATGGCCGCGCTGCTCGACGCGCCGATCACGATCGAGGACCGAGGCTCACGCGTCCTGGCCTTCTCCGGCCGCCAGGACGAGGCGGACCCCTCGCGTATCGGGACCATCCTGAACCGTCAGGTGTCGGCGGCGCGCACCCGCGACCTCGAGGAACGCGGCGTGTTCCGCGAGCTGTACCGCACCGACCAGCCGCTGTTCGTCGAGCCGCCGGAAAGCGGCCTGGAGGGGTTCACGATGCCGCGGGTCTCGCTGGCCATCCGCGCCGGCGACGAGATCCTCGGGTCGATCTGGGCAGCCGTACGTGAGCCGCTGTCCGAGGAGCGCGCGCAGACCTTCCGTGACGCCGGCAAGCTGGTGGCGCTGCATCTGCTCCGGCACCGGGCGGGCGCCGACGTCGAGCGGAGGCTGCGCGCCGACCTGGTCGCCACCGTGCTGGAGGGCGGGCCCGAGGCGACCCAGGCCGCGAGCCGGCTCGGGCTGTTGCACCAGCCGGCGGTCGTGCTCGCGCTCGCCCTGGCCGAGGACCCGGGCTCGTCGGCGGCGGATCACGCCGACCGCGTCGCCGAGCGCCACCGGATGGGGGACGCGCTCGCGATGCACCTCACCGCGGCGCACCCCGGCTCGGCGGCGGCCATCGTGGGTGACGTGGCCTACGGCATCGTCCCGGTCAGCGGGTCGCTCGACGGCGCTGAACGCCGGATGGCCCGGCTGGCCACCGAGTTCCTGGACCGTACCGGCGCACGGGCGCGCGCCGTGATCGGCATCGGCGCGGTCACGAGTGACGCCTCGGGCCTGTCCCGGTCGCGTGACGGCGCGGACCGCGCGCTCCGCGTCATGTTGTCGAACCGGACGGGCAAGCGTGTGGCGTGCATCGGCGACGTGGGCTTCGACGCGTCGCTGATCGAGCTCGCCGACCTGATCGCCAAGCGTGGCGATCCGCTCACCGGCCCGATCGCCCGGCTCCTGGCCTACGACGAGAAGCACCGGACCAGCCTGGTCGAGACGATGCGGGCCTGGCTCGACGCGTTCGGAGACGTCATCGCGGCCTCGCAGACGGTGAACGTCCACCCCAACACGTTCCGCTATCGGCTCCGCCGGCTGGTCGAGGTCGGGCAGATCGATCTGGCCGACGCCGAAACGCGCCTCACGATGATGCTCCAGCTGCGGTTGATGATGGACGAGAGGCGAACGGTCCGGTGATCACGCCGGCCGGGTGACCTTCGTGGCCGTGACCAGCCAGGGCCGGTCCGGCTCGTGTGCGCGGACGAACCCGCGAGCCGCACGGCGTGCCAGCATCGGTGCCGTGACATCGGCTCTCACCACCGCCATGGCACGGGCGCGGTGGCACACCGACGTAGAGGAGTCCCCATGACACGGCACCTTCGGATCGACGATCTGGCGGCCATCGCGCTGCCGGAACAGCCGGCACTGTCGCCCGACGGGACGCAGGTCGTCTACGTGCTGCGCCGCGTCGACCTCGACGCCGACGTGAATTTCCGCGATCTGTGGCGGGTCGTCCTGGGCGGAGGGGCGCCCAGCCGCCTGACTCACGGGCCGTCCGACTCCTCACCTGCCTGGTCACCCGACGGGGAGAACCTCGCCTTCCTGCGCGCGGCGG
This sequence comes from Actinoallomurus acaciae, assembly GCF_042429965.1. NCBI lineage: Bacteria > Bacillati > Actinomycetota > Actinomycetes > Streptosporangiales > Thermomonosporaceae > Actinoallomurus > Actinoallomurus acaciae. Next base: position 14,030 of record NZ_JBHLZP010000017.1, on the reverse strand, counting down.
AGGGCCCGGCGCAGATCTGGCTGCTGCCCGCGAGCGGCGGCGACGCCCGGCGGCTCACCGCGCTTCCGCTCGGCGCCGGCGATCCGGTCTGGAGCCCGGACGGAACCCAGATCGCGTTCTCGGCGCCGGTCGACACGAGGGCCACGCCCGGAGAGGATGACGCCGCGCGTGCCCGGCGCGAGCGGGAACCCATAGTGGCCGACCGCCTCGACTACCACGCGGAGGGCGTGGGCCTGGTGCGGTCGACGCGCCGACACGTGCACGTCCTCGACCTCGCCTCGGGCGAGTGCCGGCGGGTCACCGACGGTGACTGGAACGCCGGCCGGCCGTCCTGGTCCCCGGACGGTGACCGGCTGGCGTTCCCGGCCGCGATCGAAGCCGACGCCGACCTGACCCGTAACGTGGCCGCGCACGTGATCGACGCGAAGGCCACCGGCGGGACACCGCGGCTGGTCGGCACCGAGGGTGGCTGGGCGGCGGCGGTCGGATGGACGGCCGACGGTGAGGCCCTGCTGGTCTCGGGCACCACCGCCGAGGCACGGGACGGTGGCACGGCGCTGCTGCGCGTCCCGCTGGACGGTGGCGAGACGATCAACCTCGCCGCGCCACTGGACCGCAGCGTCTCGCTCAGCTTTCCCGGCTACCCCGGGGGACTGCCACAACTGACCGGCGACGGGCACACCGTCCTGTTCTGCGTCGGCGACCGAGGCCGTACACACCTTTACGCCGTCAGCGACGCGGGCGGCGAGCCACAGCCGGTGGTCACCAGCGCCGGAAGCAACGTCGCGGGCCTTTCGGTCGCGGCCGGCCGGGCCGCCTTCGTGCTGGGCACCCCGACGTCGTTCGGTGAGATCGTCACGGTGGACCTGGCCACCGGCGCCGAGTCGGTCCACACCGACCACGGCGCGGCGCTGGAGGGCGTCGAGCCGTTCGAGCGCGTCGAGCGCGAATTCACGATCAGTGACGGCACGAAGGTGCAGGGCTGGCTGATGCGCGACCCGGACGCCGAGGGCCCGCAGCCGCTGCTGCTCGACGTACACGGCGGGCCCCACAACGCCTGGCACCCCTCCCTCGACGAGGTGCATCTCTACCATCACGAGCTCGTCGCACATGGGTGGAGCGTCCTGCTGGTGAACCCGCGCGCCAGCGATGGTTACGGCGAGTGGTTCCTGACCGCCGCGTCCGGAGCGTGGGGCGTGGCGGACGCCAGGGACTTCCTGGAGCCGATCGACGCGCTCGTCGCCGAGGGGATCGCCGACCCGGCCCGGCTGGCGGTGACCGGCTACAGCTACGGCGGATACATGACCTGCTATCTGACCAGCCGCGACGACCGGTTCGCCGCGGCCGTCGCGGGCGGGCTGATCTGCGATCTCACCAGTACGGCCGGGACGGCCGACAACCGGCGGGCGCTCAGCGTGTCGGAGTTCGGCGGACGGCCGTGGGCCGAACGCGAGCGCTACGCGGCGTCGGCGCCGTTGACCACCGTCGAGAAGGTGCGCACACCGACGCTGGTCCTGCACGGCGCGGACGACATCCGCTCGCCCTTCGGCCAGGCCCAGCAGTGGCACACCGCGCTGCGCGAGCGCGGCGTACCGGCCCGTCTGGTCATCTACCCCGGCAGCGGCCACATCTTCGTCGTCAACGGGCGGCCCTCCCACCGGCTGGACTACAACCGGCGCGTGGTCGAGTGGGTGGAGAGGTTCGCGGGCTGAGATGAACATCGACGGCATCTTGTGCGTCGCCGGGCTCGGCGCCTTCTCCACCGACGATCAGGAGGCGATCCGGCACGGCGCGACGCGCGACGGGCACTTCTACGCGGGCCCGCCCAGCACTCCCGGCTACCGGCGGATCCGGCAGCCGAGCGAGTCGATCGGCATCTTGGTCTCGCTGGATGACGGCACGGTCGTGAGCGGAGCCGGCGTGACGGTGCAGTACGCCGGCACCGCGGGCCGCGAGCCGGTCCTCGACGCCGCCGACGCCTGCGCCCGGTACGGGCCCGTGCTGCACAGCGCCTTCAAGGGCGTGACGGCGGACTCTTTCCGCGAGTCCAGCGAGCGGCTGCGGTGGCTGGCCCTCCCCGTGTCCGTCGAGTACGGCGTCAGCCAGGCGCTGCTCGCCGCAGCGGCGCACGCCCGCCGGTGGACGCTCGCCGAGACCGTGGCCGCCGAATACCAGACGGCCACGGCCTTTCAGGAGGTCCCCATCTTCGCGCAGTGCGGCGAGAACCGGCACGACGGCGTGGACCGGATGATCCTGCGCCGGGTCGACGAGCTCCCGCACGGCCTGATCAACAACGCCCATACGCTCGTCGGGGACGACGGAGCGCTTCTCAAGCGTTACGTCCGCTGGGTACGAAACCGGATTCTGGACCAGCGGGACGACGGCGGCTACCAGCCGATCCTGCACTTCGACTGCTACGGCACCATCGGAGAGACGTTCGGTCACCTCGACGCGTGCGCGCGGTTCCTCGCCGAGCTCGGCGAGATCGCGGCGCCGTTCACGCTGCGCGTCGAGCAGCCGGTGCACGCGGGGTCCCGTGAGGAGCAGATCCGCGCCCTGTCCACGCTTCGCGAGCTGCTGCGCGGCCACGGCTCGACGGTGCAGCTCGTCGCGGACGAATGGTGCAACACGCTGGAGGACGTCAGGGCCTTCGCCGCCGCCGAGGCGGCGGACATGCTCCAGGTCAAGCTGCCGGACCTCGGCGGCCTCGACGCCTCGGTCCAGGCCCTGCTCGCCTGTAAGGCGGTGGGGCTGGCCGCTTACTGCGGCGGCTCGTGCACCGAGACCGAAGGCGCCGCCCAGACCGCGGCCAACGTCGCGATGGGCGTCGCGGCCGACCTGCTGCTGGCCCGCCCGGGAATGGGCGTCGACGAAGCGATCATGGTCGTCCGCAACGAGATGCACCGTACCTCGGCACTCATCAACGCTAGGAGCAGTCTGTGATCGGACTTGGCGACATCCGCATCGTCGCGATCGAACAGTACGGCGCCGGTCCGTTCGGCAGCCTGCACCTCGCCGAGCTCGGCGCCGACGTCATCAAGGTGGAAGACGCGCGGACCGGCGGTGACATCGGGCGACACGTGCCGCCGTTCCAGAGCGAGGACGACAGCCTCTTCTACCAGAGCTTCAACCGGAACAAGCGCAGCATCGCGCTGGACCTGTCGGTCGACGGCGGGCGGGACGTGCTCCACCGGCTCGTGTCGGAGTGCGACGGCGTGTTGCACAACCTGCGTGGCGACGTGCCCGAAAAGCTCGGCCTGCGGTACGAGGATCTCGCCCCGTACAACGAGCGCGTCGTCGTCTGCTCGCTGTCCGGCTTCGGGATGACCGGCCCGCGACGCGAACAGCCGGCGTATGACTACGTCGTCCAGGGGCTGGCCGGCTGGATGGAGCTGACCGGCGAGCCCGACGGGCCGCCGACCAAGAGCGGCCTGTCCCTGGTGGACTACTGCGGAGGGCTGGCGGCGGCGATGTCGTTGCTCGCCGGCATTCACGTCGCCCGGCGCGACGGCGTCGGCGGCGACTGTGACCTGAGTCTGTTCGAGACGGCCGTCGCGATGCTCTCCTACCCCGCGACCTGGCACCTCACCAAGGGACACGAGACGACGCGGCGGACGCGTTCGGCGCATCCGTCCATCGTTCCGTTCGGCGCCTTTCCCACGGCCGACGGCTGGCTCATGCTCGCCTGCGCCAAGCCGAAGTTCTTCGGCCGCCTCACCGAGGCGATCGGCCGCGGTGAGCTGGCGGCGGATCCGCGGTTCGCCACCCTGGAGGCCCGGCAGCGGAACAACGACGAGCTGATCCCGCTGCTCGACGCCGCGCTGCGTACCCGGACGACCGGGGAGTGGGTCACGCGGCTGAACGCGGCCGGGGTCCCGTGCGGGCCGGTCAACACACTCAAGGAGGCGCTGAAGGACCCGCAGACGCGGCACCGCGAGCTGGTCGTCGAGACCCCACATCCGCACTGGGGCACCGTCCGGCACGTCCGCACCGCGGGGCGCGGATGGTGGCCGCTGCCGGCGCCGCGCCGCGCGCCGGAGCTCGGCGAGGACCGCGACGACGTGCTGCGCGACCTGGTAGGCCTCGACGACGCTCAGATCGCCGAGCTGGCACGAGACGGAGCGTTCGGCACCACTCAAAGTACGACGCCCGCTGACGCCGCGCGGGACGAGACCGCATGACCACCGCGACGGCGCGAGCTCGCGTGGCGCACAGCTTGGCCATGATCGAGCACTTGGACGACCGGCTGCGCGCCTGCACCTGGGTGCACACCGAGGCCGGCGAGGAGGCCGCGCGGATCGACCGGGCGCCGGACCCGGGCCCGCTCGCCGGCTGGACGGTCGCGGTGAAGGACAACATGGACGTCGCCGGAACGATCCGTTCCGACGGGCTGGGGCCCCCGCACCGGCCGCCGGCGGACCGGGACAGCGAGTCCGTACGCCGGCTGCGGGCCGCCGGCGCGGTCATCGTCGCGAAGACCAACCTGGAACAGTTGAGCTTCGGTGCCACGACCCAGAACCCGACGTGGGGATCGTGCCGCAACCCGTGGGACCGGTCGAGGATCCCCGGCGGGTCGAGCGGCGGCTCGGCGGTCGCGGTGGCGGCCGGGCTGGTCGACGCCGCCCTCGGCACCGACACGGGCGGATCGCTGCGCAACCCCGCCTCGTTCTGCGGGGTCGGCACCCTGCGGCCGAGTCACGGCCTGGTGCCGGTGGACGGGGTGACGCCGCTCAGCCCGAGCCTCGACGTCGTCGGCCCGATGGCCCGCCGCGTGACGGACCTGCGCCGACTGCTCGCCGCGCTCACCGGCCTGCCCGCCTTGGCCGCCGAAGAGCCGCGCGACGGTCTGACGCTCGACGGCCTGACGGTCGGGGTGCCGGCGACGTACTTCCTCGACGACCTTGAGCCCGACGTGGCACGCGGCTTCGAGGACGTCCTGCTGCTCCTGCGCGGCCACGGTGCACGCCTGCGGACCGTGACGCTGCCCGGCGTCGCAGACGTTCCCGACGCCATGTCGGCACTGCAGAACGCCGAGGCGGCCCGAACGCTGCGCGACTACTGGGACGACCCGAGGCTGACCAACGGCATCCGCGACCGCATGCTGCTCGGCCGGAGCGTCACGGCCGAGGAGGAACGACTCGCCTCCCGTGTCACCGACGCCTGGCGGCAGACCGTGAACTCCACGTTCGAGCAGGTCACGGCCGTCATCACGCCCGCGACACCGTTCACCGCCCCGCCGGTCGCCGCCGGCGACCTCGTGGCCCTCAGCCGGCGCATCAACCGGTTCACCGGATGCTGGTCACCGGCGGGCACCCCGGCACTGGGCCTGCCTGTCACACCGGCCGACAACGGGCTGCCCGTCGGGGCACAGCTCATCGGCGCGGTGGGTTCCGACTGGCGGCTTCTCGCGATCGGCGCCGCGATCCAGGCCGTGTCCGGCTGGCACGAGCCAACCCCCGACCTGAGCTGATACGGCTCCAACCGGTCGCGCGCTGGAAGGGCGGCTACGACCTGATCGTGATCATGGCCTGACCCGGTTCACGGCTGATCCAGTGGGGTGTGCGGCCGGATGGACGGGACCGCGGCGAGCAGCCTCTGGGTGTAAGGGTCGCGGGGGTCGGTGATGATGTCCTCGGACGGGGCCGACTCGACCAGTCTGCCCTCGTGCATGACCGCGATGGTGTCGGCGAGGTAGCGCACCACCGCGAGGTTGTGGGAGATGAAGAGCACGCCCACGCCGGTCTCGCGTTGGATGTCGCGCAGCAGGTTCAGCACCGCGCCCTGGACCGAGACATCGAGCGCCGACGTGATCTCGTCGGCGATCAGGATCTCGGGGCGAGCCGCCAGCGCCCGCGCGATGGCGACTCGCTGGCGCTGACCTCCCGAGAGCTGCCGCGGCCGCAGCCGCCCGCAGTCGGGATCGAGGCGGACGAGATCGAGCAGCCGCCGCACTTCGGCGGTGCGAGCGGCCCGGCCGCCCGTGGCGACGCCCTCGCCGATCGAGGCGCCAACGCTCATGCGCGGGTTCAGCGACGCGTAGGGGTCCTGGAACACGAACTGCACCCGGCGCCGGCGGTCGCGTGCAGCCCGGCGCCCGGCCAGGCCCGTGGTGCGGATCGGCTCGCCGTCCCACCGGACCTCGCCGGAACTGATCGGGGCCAGGCCGACCATCGCCTTGGCCAGCGTGGACTTTCCCGATCCGGACTCACCGACGAGACCCACCACCGACGAGGCGTGGACGGCCAGGCTGACGCCGTCCACCGCGGTGATCGCCTGGCTTCCGGTCCCGAACCGTACGACCAGGTCACATACCTCGAGAACGCTCATCGCCCGCCTTCCGCGCCGAACTCGATCACCGTCGGGTCCGCGTCGTCCGCTTCAGTTCGTGGATGCCAGCAGGCAACGCGCCGACCGTCCGGCGTCTCGGCCAGAGGCGGCCGGGTGGATCGGCACGTGTCGTCCGCGAACGTGCATCGCGGCGCGAACGAGCAGCCGTCCGGCCGGGCCGACGGGTCCGGCGGCCGGCCGGGGATCGTCGCCAGCGGCAGCGCCCGGTCCGTGGTCATGTCGGGGATGCTCGCGACGAGCGCACGCGTGTACGGGTGTGCGGCGTCGTCGGCGAGAGCGGTCACCGGCAGGTCCTCGACGACGCGACCGCCGTACATGACCAGTACGCGCGACGCGATCTCGGCGATGACGGCGATGTCGTGACTGATGAACAGCACGGCGGCGCCCCGCTCGTCGCTGACCTGACGCAGCAGTGTCAGCACATCGCGCTGTACGGTCACGTCCAGTGCGGTGGTGGGTTCGTCCGCGATGATCAGGAGCGGCTCGGCCATCAGGCCCATGCCGATCGCGGCGCGCTGCCGCATGCCGCCGGAGAACTCCATCGGATACTTGCGGGCGCGCTGCTCCGGCGCCGGAATGCGTACCGATCGGAGCCGCTCCACGGCACGCGCCATCGCCTTGTCACGGCGCAGGCCTCCGTGGACCTCGGACACCTCGGCCAGCTGCCGACCGACGCGGATCGCCGGGTTCAGCGCCGACAGAGGGTCCTGGAAGACCATCGCCAGCGAGGTGCCGAGGAAGCGTTCCCGCGCCGCGGGTCGCATGCCGCGCAGGTCGTTGCCCCCGAGCTCGTGGACGGCGGCGTGTGCGGTGCCCGGGTACGCGACGAGCGAACCGATGGCCAGCGCGGTGAGGCTCTTGCCCGAACCCGACTCGCCGACGATGCCGACGATCTCGCCGGCTCGTACGTTCAGGGAGACGCCGGCGACCGGGACCAGCGGCGCGCCTGCGGACGGGAAGCCGACTGTCAGGTCCTCGACGCGCAGTACGTCGCCGGGGCCGGCCGGGGGCAGATCGTCTCCTGGGCCGCTCGCCGTGACGGCCGCCGCCCGGCGGCGCGGGGCGGCCCGGTGCCCGGCGACGAGCAGGGTGAGGAGCTCACCGGCCAGCACGAAGGTGACGCCGGCGAGGACGATCGCGACGCACGGCGCCAGGGCGGCGGCTGGGTTGGTGTAGATACTGGACAGGCCGTCCGACAGCATCCGGCCCCAGTCGAAGGCCGGGGGCTGGACGCCGAAGCCCAGGTAGGACAGGGCCGACAGGCTGAGCAGCGCGGAGCTGACCTGGCTGGTCGCGTTCACGACCAGGGGCTCGGCGATGTTCGGCAGCACGTGCCGCAGGAGCATCCTGCGGCGCGACACGCCCAGCAGCTTCGCCGCCGACACGTAGTCGGCCTTGGCGATGCCGCTCGCGGTCGTGTGGGTGAGCCGCGCGAACGACGGCGCCATCCCCACCGCCAACGCCAGTACGGCACCGCGAGCGCCGACACCGAAGACGAGTGCCAGGAACAGTGCGAGCAGCAGGCCGGGGAAGGCCACCAGCAGGTTGAAGCCCGCCACGATCAGGCGCCCGAGCCGGCGGCCGACGATGATCGGCAGCGATCCGACGATCACGCCGCACAGCGTGCCGAGCAGGGTGGCCAGCAGCGCGAGCCAGATGGACAACCGGGTGGCGACGAGCGTACGGGCCAGGATGTCTCGGCCGAGAGCGTCGGTGCCGAACGGGTGGCGGCCCGACATGCCGCCCTGGATGGCGTTCACGTCGATGCTCTTGGCCTGGCCGGCGAAGATCAGCGGGGCGACCACCGCGACGCACACCAGCACCACGAGCAGGACCAGGGTGATCAGGCTGAGCGCGCTGCGCGGCATGCCCGGCCGGCGGGGACGGGACATCAGCTCTCCCGGATAGTCGAGCGCGGGTCGACGAGCGCGATGATGATGTCGACGGCGAGGTTGATCAGGAGCACGGCGGAGCCGAAGAAGAGCGCGGTCGCCTGGACGACGGGAAAGTCCGTCGCGAGCACGGACTGCACCAGCTCGTGGCCGACGCCGGGCCAGGCGAACACGGCCTCCACGAGTACGGTGCCGGCGAGCAGCGAGGCCAGGATGAGCCCGCTGACGGTCAGCGTCGCGGTGAGGATGTTCGGAACGGCGTGCCGTACGTACAGGAGGCGCCGGGGCAGTCGCTTGGACCGTGCGGTTCGCATGTAGTCCTCGGCGAGCACCCGCTGTGTCTCGGCCCGGACGATCCGGGCGAGGTAGGCGATCGGCCCCGTGGCCAGCGCGATGACCGGCAAGACATAGGAGGACGGGCCGCTCTGTCCCGCCACCGGGAACACGCGGAACGTCACGGCGAACACGAACACCAGGCCCACGCTGAGCACGTAGTCGGGCACCGACAGCAGCAGACCGGTCGCCCCGGCGAAGGTCAGATGCACGCCGCGGCGCCTGCCGTCCCGCGCCGCGATGCCCACCACGACACCCAGGGGAATCGACACGACGATCGCCACGAGGAAGGCGACCGATCCCAGCGCCAGAGTGGACGGCACGAGCTGCGCCATGATGTTGCGCACCGGCGTGCTGCTGATCAATGACTCGCCGAAGTCTCCTGTGACGAGACCGTGCAGGTAGTGCAGGTACTGGCGCCACAGAGACTGGTCGAGCCCCAGCCGGTGCCGGGTGGCCGCGATGACGTCCGGCGCGGCCTTCACGCCTAGGGCGTCGCGCACCGGGTCGCCCGGAAGCGCGTGCACCATCGCGAACGACGCGGTCACCAGCAGGAACATCGACACCAGAAACCGGACAGAGCGCCGGGCGAGGAAGGCGATCCACGAGTGGGCGCCGGAAATCGGCGCCCAGTCTCTCAGGGTCATCACCTGTATCCCTCCGTCCGGTGTCTCCACTTACTCGCCGGGGTGCCTACGAGAGTGGTCATCCCGCCAGGGCGCGGATCGAGGTGGGGATTAGCACGTGCGCGATGACCTGGAATTTTGCTTTTTTTCCCCAGTACAGAAGGGGCTTGGTTGAGATGGGGGTGATGTCCGCGTCCTTGAACAGCGCCGACTCCGCGGCGTTCCAGTCCGGGCAACCGGCGGTGCCGTCCTGTGAAGCCGCCTTGCGGACCAGGTCATCGTACTGGGCGTTGGCGAAATGTCCGAAGTTGTTCCCTGCGGTGGGCGACGGGCTGGAGAAGAAGGGCACCAGGGTGGCGGGATTGCTGACGCCGAGACCGATCAGGGTGGCGCCCCACGCCCCCTTGCCGAACACCACCGCCGACGTCTGGTCGAACGACTGTTCGTTGAGCTTGACGTCCACGCCGAGTTTCTTCCACTGGGTGGCGATGTACTCGGCGGTCGCCGCAGTGGTCGGCTCCTCGTTCGCGAAGATCAGGGAGATGGACAGCGCCGCGCCATCCTTGTGCCGGATCCCGCCGGGTCCGGCGACCCAGCCCGCCTGGTCCAGCATCGCCTTGGCCTGGTTCGGATCGAAGTTCGGGACGCTGCCGGTCATGGTGTCGCCAGCGCAGATCTTGGGATCGGCGATCAGGCCGTTCGCCCGCTTTCCGCCGCCGCCGCTGTCCACCTTCGCGAGGTCGGTAAGGTCGAGGTCGGCGATCAGCGCCCGGCGTACCGCGACGTCGGATCCGGCCTCACCGCGTGACTCGTTGAAGGCGAGTTCCTGCCCGATGAACTGTGAGCCGGCGGAGAACACGCCTGCGGACTTCAGGCGCGTCGTGTCCGAGCCGGAGATCTGCGAGATGTTGAGCTGGCCGTTGAGCAGCAGGTTCGCCGTCGTCGTCGGGCTCGTGACCACCTTGAAGGTCAACTTTTCCGGCATTCCCACAGCGCTCGTGCTCGCCCCGTTGGGCCCCCACGTGTATCCCTTGCGCAGTGTGTACGTGAAGTTGTCGCCCGGGACGGCCTTCGACAGGACGTACGGTCCGGACCCACTGCTGGCGCCGGCGAGCATCTTCCGGTTCCGCAGACCCGCCTGACAGACCAGCGGGAGTTCGGCGAGGTTCTGCATGAAGAACGGTGCGTCGGAGGGCAGCGATACGTGGACGACCCCGGCGGCGTCACTCTTGGCGGTGGCACCGGAGGGCACGGCCACACCGGCCATCGGCGAGCCGTGTTTCGGATCGGCGACGTAGTTGATGTTGTCCGCGACGGTCTTGGCGTCCATCGGGCTGCCGTCGGAGCACGTGACGCCCGGCCGCACCGTCAGGGAGTAGGAGCGCTTGCCCGGCTTCCATGAGGTGACCACCTGCGGCGCCGGCCGGCCCGAGTCGAGCAGCGTCACGGGGGTGTCGTAGGCGAAGATCCCGAGCAGCAGGTTGGGGCCGTTGACCGAGCGTTGCGGGTCGAGGTTTCCGGGGGCGGCGCCGATCCCGACCGTGAGTGAGGCGCCGCTCACCGGCCTCCCGGACGAGCCTGACGTTCCCCCGCCCGCACACGCCGCGGCGGCGAGCATTGTCAGAGTTGTGGCGGCCGCCGCGGTGACGCGGGTGCGAAAGAGCTCCATGGCAACGGTTTCCTCTGCTGTTAATCCGAGAGTCGTTCCACGTCGGCGTGGGCGTGAGGGTACCGATTAGACCGCGTGGCAGCGGGTCGGCGTCTCGTGTGCGCGGACCAATTATCGGCAGGCGGATGGTGCGGCTATACGACTGTGCCGCGCCCCGCCGCGTGTCCGGCGATGCGTCGCGCGCGCTCCAGGAGCGGCCTGTCGATCATGTCGCCGTCCGCCGCGGACGCGCCCGTCCCGCTCTCGGCGGCCCGGCGAAGGACGTCCTTGGCCCACCGCAGCTCCTCCCGCGTCGGCTGGAACGCCATCGCGGCCGGTACGAGCTGGGCAGGATGAACGCAGAGTTTACCGCCGAAACCGGTGCGTCGAGCCCGCCGTGCCGCGGCCTCCGTGACGGCCGCGTCGGTGAGATTCATGGTCACCCCGTCGATCGGCGGCGGCTTGCGCGCGACACGTGAGGCGAGGACGAGGGTGGCGCGAGCGAGCATGAGCGACTCGTCCGACTCGTCCGCGTCGATGTCCAGGGCATAGTCGATGGAGCCGAACGCGAGCCGCCGTACGACCTCGGCACCCGCGATCTCGTGGGCCCGGTGGACGCCCACCGCGGTCTCGATAAGGGCGATCACGTCGGCGTGGACGCCGTGGCCGATCGCGTGCAGGGCCGCGGCCGTCTCCGCCTTGGGTACGACGACGCCGCGCAGTCCGGGCAGTCCGGCGAGCGCCGCGACGTCGCCCGCGTGCCACGGCGTGCCGGGTGCGTTGATGCGTACCCACGCCGATCCCGAGGCGGCGAGCCAGCCGACGACGTCGCCACGGGCACGATCCTTGGCGTGCGCGGCGACGGCGTCCTCCAGGTCGCAGATCACCTCATCAGCGCCGCTGCCGCGTGCCTTGTCGAAGCGGTCCGGGCGATCCCCTGGCACGAAGAGCCACGTGATCGCGGCCGGCGCCGGCGTACCCGTCACGCGACGACCGCGAGGTAACGCCAGTCGAGCACTGGACGGCGATCCTCCACCACGTGCACCCGTGACCGAAGCCGGGCCAGGACGGCGCCGTCCCGCAGCGCGCCGACGTCCTCGACCTCGACGGTGCTGCGCAGCGTGTCGCCCTCGCGCACCGGCCCGGTGTGGTCGCAGGACAGCCACGCGGCGACCGTGACGAGGGACGGCAACGCGCGGGCCGCCTGGCTGAGGGCGAGTCCGATCGTGTGGCCGCCGTAGACGAGGCGCTCGCCGCCGGCGGCCTCGGCGTCGTGATGCACCTTCGCGACGTTGAGCGTCGACCGCGCCAGCTCAGGCCCGCTGGACACGACGTCACCCGTGGTGACCTCATAGATCGTCCCGGCCGCGAGACCGTCCGCCCGGGACGCGCCGGCCGTCCGCCGGAGCGGTGCGAGATCCCACCCGGCTACGAGTTCGCCGGCGGGCCCGTCGACGTCGGACACGCCGACCGAGGCCAGATCCTCAACGGGCAGGTCGGTTCGGCCGGCGTCACGTACGGGGAGCATCGCGCACCGCCAGAAGTCCAGGACGGCCCGGCCGTGCTGGTCGACCGTCGTGATGCGCAACGCGGCGAGCCCGGTCGGCGCGCGGCCCGGACGCCGGGTGTTCTGCCGCAGGCCATCGACCCGGGTCACCGTACGAAGCGTGTCGCCGATGACCGGCGCGCGCCGGAAGACGAGCCCGCGGTAGAACAGGTTCGCCACGACCTGCTGGGTCGCGACCGTCGACTGGCCGATCGCCGTGTCCCAGACCAGGGCCGGGTGCGCGAACCCCGGTGAGCCGATGACACGGCGGGAGAGATCCTCATCCAGCGCCAGCGCGAGGCGGTCCCCGACGATCGCCCGGTGGATCGCCGCGCCGCCGTCGGTCAAGGTCACCGACGGTGCGGCGTCGAAGACCTGCCCCACGCGCAGTTCGTCGAAGTAGGGTCCCTCGACCCTGGTGTTCTCCATGCCACCTCCGTAGGGCGCCGCGGTGCCGATTCGTCTGAGGGTCAGCCCGGCCGGTCCGCCAGGTAGCGGGCGAGGGTACGGGTGCCGTTGCCGTTCGCCCCGGTGCTCCAGGCGGCGGTGCGCTCGCTCCGCATCACGGTGAGGGCCAGGTCGATGTGGGCCCACGGCACCCCGGTGACGAACCGGCGCAGGTACAGCGCGGCGAGTATCGCGCCGAACGGGGTGACGATGCTCAGGTCGTAGTTGCGGATGTCGGCGACGTCGGACCGCAGCCGGCTCGCGTACGCGTCCCACAGCGGGAGCTCCCACCCCGGCTCGCCGGAGGCGGCACCCGCCTGGAGCAGGCGTTCGACGATGCCCGGGTCGGTGCCGAGAACCGCCCACATGTCCGGCCCCAGCCCGGAGCTCGAGGACAGCGTCGCGATGTCGATGATCTCCGCCGGGGCGGCCTCGGCCGCGTACGCGAGCGCGTCCCCCAGGACGAGCCGACCCTCGCAGTCGGTGTCGACCACCTCGGTCGTGAGCCCGTTGCGATGGCGAAGGACGTCGCCGACCCGCATCGCGGTGGTGCCCGGCATGTTCTCCGCGCACGCCAGATAGGCACGGACGTGGGTCGGTGAGCCGAGTCGTTCCAGCGCGACCAGCGCGCCGATGATGCTCGCCGCGCCCGACATGTCGGCCTTCATGGTGAGCATCTCGCTCGTGGACTTGAGGGAGAGCCCGCCGGAGTCGAACGTGATGCCCTTCCCGACCAGGGCGACGTGGGGCAGGTCGGGCCGCCCGCGTTCGATCTCGATGAGCACCGGGGGGTGCGCGCTGCCCGCGCCGACGCCCAGCAGGCCGCCGAAGCCACCGTCGATGAGTTCCTGTCCCTGAACGAGCCGTACGGTGAACCCGTACGTGTCGGCCAGGTCCTGGCATCGAGCGGCCAGATCCAGCGGCACCAGGTCACCGGCCGGGGTGTTGACGAGGTCGCGTGCGTGGTTCGCCGCTTCCCCAATGATCACTCCGGTCTCGACCGAACGCGCGTCGCAGCGCCACATCGTCAGCTCTTCGCAGACCGTACGGCCGGCGGTCGTGCGGTAGGCGTCGAAGGCGTAGCCGCCCATCAGCCAGTTCTCGGCGACGGTCTCCGCCGCCTGCGGGTCGGACGGGCGTGCCGCCGCCAGCGCGCAGGCGACCCGTCGCCGGCCGACGCCGCGGCCCGC
>NZ_JBHLZP010000016.1:0-36905 GCF_042429965.1 Actinoallomurus acaciae | reverse complement strand
CCGAGCTGCGCGCCCGCTGGTCGGACACGCCGATCTGGCCGGGACGCCTGGTGGCCGAGACGTGGGCCGCGGTCCGCGACGCCGACCGGCTGCTGACGCTGCGGAACACGCGGAGCTGGCCGGCCGGCGTGTGGGAGTTCGGCGGCGCCGGCGAGTACCTCGGGCACTCCGGGGGCGGAGGCGTCGGCTACGGTCCCGGAGCGATGGTGGGCGGCGCGCTCGCCGCGCGCGACCGCGGTCAGCTCGGCGTCGCGATCGTCGGTGACGGCGACCTGCTCATGGCCTCCGGCGCGCTGTGGACCGCGACGCACTACAAGATCCCGATGCTCGTCGTGGTCAACGACAACAGCTCGTTCTACAACGACGAGCCCCACCAGGCACACGTCGCGCGACACCGCGGCCGGCCGGAGGAGAACTCCTGGATCGGCATGCGCATCGGTGACCCGGCCATCGACATCGCCGGGCTGGCGGCGTCGTACGGGTGCGCCGCACACGGCACCGTCGAGGACCCGGAGAAGCTGCCGGCGGTCCTGCGGGCCGCGACGGCCGACGCGGTGGACGGTGCGGTGGCCGTCGTCCACGTGCGGACGGCACGCCACTGACCGGGACGGCGAGGTGCCGGCACGCCGCCCGGCCCTCGACGCGTCCGAACCGAGCCGAAGCGGCGATCCGGTTCCACCATGGAGGCGAGACGGATGAGGAAACCGACGATGACCGCGGGCCTGGTGACGCTGGGCCTGGCGCTGGCCGCCTGTGGCGGCACGCCCGCGCAGGATTCTGAGATCGGATCCGGCCCGGGCGGGAAGGCCGCGGCCGCCACGTACCAGAAGCTCAACGGCCTGCCGAAGGACCAGGCGCGCGCCGAGGCGGTGAAGGAGGCGAAGGCCGCGGGCGGCACCCTGTCGATGTACACCTCGATGAACGCCGACATCGCCGACCGGATCACGGCCGAGTTCACCAAGCAGACCGGAATCAAGGTGTCGACCTACCGCGGGCACTCCGAGGACGTCCTGCAGCGCACGCTGCAGGAGGCGTCGGCGAACCGGCTCGGCGCGGACGTCGTCGAGAGCAACTTCTCCGAGATGGACGCCCTGGGCGGCAAGAAGGTCTTCGGCCCCTACGAGGGCACGGCCGGAAAACAGATCCCGAACGAGTACCACTACGACGGTTGGATCGCCTCCCGTCTCAACATCCTCATCGACGGCTGGAACACCAAGCTCATGCCCGAGAGCGACCTGCCGAAGTCGTGGGAGGACCTCGCCGACTCACGGTTCAAGGGCAAGATCTCGATCGAGCAGAGCGACGACGACTGGTACGAGAACGTCACCAAGTGGTGGAAGGACCACGGCAAGAGCGACCAGGAGATCGCGCAGCTGTGGCAGAAGATCGTCGGTAACGCCAAGATCGTCAACGGCCACATCACGGTGGCGGACCTGCTGGCCGCCGGCCAGACCGCGCTCAACGCCGACAACTACAGCTACGAGTACACCGTGGTCGCGAAGAAGGGCGCTCCGGTGACCGCCGTGGGTTCCAGCGGCTCCAACCCGGTGCCGGCCTTCGCGCGGCCGAACGGCGTGGCGGTGACCGCCGCGGCCAAGCACCCCGCGGCCGCCTGGCTCTTCGAGGACTGGCTGCTCAGCGACGGCCAGAAGGTGCTCGTCGGCGAGGGGCTGACGCCGGCGACCAAGGTCCCCGGGGACACGACGACCAAGGGCCTGAACGTCGTGCCCTACGACACGAAGGGGTACGAGGCCCAGCAGAAGAAGTGGGCGGACGAGTGGGACCGGCTGATCAGCGGCGCGCCGAAGCTGAAGTGACCGGTCCCCTCAGTCCCTGATGTCCTGGAGGAACCACTCGGCCGGCAACCGCCGGCCGAGTTCCGCCTTCTCGGCCCGCTCCAGCACGTGGCCGGCCACGGACGCGAACTGCAGGCCCTGGGTGCCGGTGGTGACGAAGACCGTCACGTCGTCGTCGCTCCGGCGCCCCGGCACACGGCCGGTCTCCAGGTCCAGCAGTGTCGGCCAGGCGCCCCTCTCGGGCACCCGGCCCGCGGGGATGCGCCGCCGGTCCTCCGGGCGGCCGGCGACGTACGAGGCGATCGCCCCGGCCTTCCACTCCATCATCGGCACGTCGGCGCCGTGGGGCACGGTGTGGATCCCGAGCTGTGTCACGACGTCGGCGTGGTCGAGCAGCGCGTCGCCGAGCTCGCGGCGGGTGACGCAGACGACGTGCGCGCCGGGCCGGAGCCACGCGGGGTCGAACGTGGGCGACATGGAGTCGGTGGCGGTCGCGACGATCGCCATGCCGCGGACGGCCTCCTCGGCGTGCTCGACCGCGACGGCGTCGACGCCGAGCTCGGAGCGGATCCGGCCGGCGAACACCGTACGGTGCTCCGGTGTCGGGCTGTGGACGCGGACCGATTCCAGCTCGCGGACCTGCGCGATCGCCTCGACGAAGGTCCATGCCATGCCGCCCGAGCCGAGGACCCCGAGCGTGGCGGCGTCGGTACGCGCCAGCGCGTCGGTGCCGATCCCGGCCGCCCCGCCGACGCGCATGTGCTGCAGGTAACCGTCCTGGACGATGGCCAGCGGGGCGCCGTCGGTCACGCGGAAGCACAGGATGAGCCCGCAGTACCGGCCGGGCCGCACGCAGTACTTCTCATGGGTGCCGCCCTGCCAGGACACCACGTCCGACTTGATCCGCACCGCCGCGATCCCGTACGACGTGCTCACCCCGGCCATGCTCCCCCACTGGTAGTAGTCGTCGGGGCGCCCGGTCGGGGCGAACATGTCGATGCGCGGCACATAGGTCGCCTCGCCATCGCGCAGGTCGTCGTACGCTCGCCGGAGGGCCCTGATGGTCCCCCGCATGTCCAGCACCGACCTGACGTCGTCGTTGTCCAGCAGCCGCATGCCACGCCCTTTCCGAGATCTTCGGGTGCCGAGCCGTCCGGTCGCTCCTGTTACCCGGCGTCGCCGGGCGTCTCGGCCGCCGCCGCGCCGGCCGGGGCCGGCCTCCGGTCCGTCGGCGGGACGACGGCGACGCGCGTGTGGTCGATGCGGAGGACCACCCGGTTCCCCGGCGCGATCGACTGGGCCGGGTTGGAGCGGTTCCGGATCTCCTGCTTGCCGATGGCGATCACGTGGTCCACGGAGTCACCGAGGAAGGCTCGCGTGCCGACCTCGCCGGAGAACTCGTTCCGGACATCGGACGAACCGTCCGCCCGGGCGCCGTCGGTGTCGAGCTGGACGCACTCGGGCCGGATGGAGACCGCAGCGTCGTCTCCGACCTGGAGCGGGGACCCCGTCATCACTCCCCAGACGCTGAGGTCCGGAGTGTCGACCCGGCAGGAGCCGTCCGCCGCGTCGACGGCGGCGACGGTGCCGCGGAGCAGGTTGGTGACGCCCACGAAGGTCGCGACGAACTCACTGGCCGGCCGCTCGTAGATCTCGCGCGGCTTGCCCACCTGGACGATCTTGCCCTCGTTCACGACCGCGATCCGGCTCGACATCGCCAGCGCCTCGGCCTGGTCGTGGGTGACGTAGATCGCGGTCAGGCCGAGCTCGCGCTGAAGCCGTTTCAGCTCGAAGCGCATGGCCTCCCGCAGCTTGGCGTCGAGGTTCGACAGCGGCTCGTCGAGCAGCATCAGGTCCGGTTCGCCGACGAGCGCCCGCGCGAGGGCGAGGCGCTGCTGCTGACCGCCGGACAGTTTCGTGGCGGCGCGATCGGCCATCGCCGCCAGGTCGGTCACCTCCAGCACGCGCATGACGCGCTCGCGGAGCTGCGTCCGCGAGGGCCGCCGGCCGCGTGGGAGCACGGTCACCGGGAAGGCCGCGTTGTCGAACACCGACATGTGCGGCCAGATCGCGTACGACTGGAAGACCATGCCGAGGCGGCGGCTGTTGGCCGGGGTGTTGATCTTGCGCTTGCCGTCGAAGAACACACGGTCGCCGAGCGCGATGTGCCCCCCGTCCGGCCGTTCGAGGCCGGCGATGGAGCGGAGTGTCGTCGTCTTGCCGCAGCCCGACGGGCCGAGGAGGGTGAACAGCTCACCGTCCTGCACGTCGAAGCTCACGCCGTCGACGGCCAGGACCCGGGTGTCGTCCGCGGATCTCGCCCGCCGCCCGGAACCGTCGAAGGTCTTCACCAGATCGTCTACGACCAGCATGGCCCAACCGTCCTTCCGTCAGGAGTCGGTGCCGGCGCCGAAGCGCAGGCCGACTCGGTACGCGATACCGACGAGCAGCATGAGGGTGACCACCATCAGGACACCGATCGCCGCGACGACGGTGAAGTTGCCGTTGTTGAACTGCTCCCACAGGAGCACCGACAGGACCTCCTTGCCGGGGCTGTACAGCAGGACCGTGCTGGACAGCTCGCGGAACGACACCACGAGGATGTAGACCCATCCCGCGAGGATTCCCGAGCTCATGAGCGGCATGAGGATGCGCCGGAAGCTCTGCCACCAGGTCGCCCCGCACACCAGCGCCGACTCCTCGAGCTCGCTGTTCATCTGCGCCATGGCGGTCACCGAGTACCGCATCCCGTACGGCAGGTAGCGGGTCGCGTAGGAGATCAGCAGGATCCACAGGGTGCCGTAGATGGGAAGCGGCGAGCGCAGGTAGACGAACAGCACCGCCAGGCCCATCACCAGGCCCGGGATGACCAGCGGGGTCGAGGCGAGCACGTCGAGCACGCGGCGGCCGGGCACCCGGGTCCGCACGATGAGCCACGCGACCACCGCGGTCAGGAACATCACGCCGGTGGCGGCCCCGAGCCCGAGGAGCACCGAGTTGCGGAACGCGGTGAGCGCCAGCGGCATGTGCAGGACGGTGCTGTAGTTGTGCAGCGTGACCGAGCTGACCGCCTTGCCGGACGGCGCCTGGTAGTACGGCAGCAGGCTGGCCCACAGCAGTACGCCGACGGGGAGCACCGCCGTGACGAAGAAGTAGATGATGACCGCCGCGCCGACGAACGGCCGGGCGCGCCCCAGGGCGATCGGACGCGGCCGGAAGCCCTTTCCGGTGATGGTCTGGTACCGCGACGCGTGCCGCGACAGCCAGCTCGACAGCAGGACCGCGAACGCGGCGATGGCCAGCAGGACCACGGCCAGCGCGCCCGCCTCGCGGTAGTCGATCGGATAGATCTGCAGGACGTTGTAGATGCGGCTGGTGAACACGTAGATCTTCGCCTGGAGCCCGATGATGGCGGGCACCTCGAAGCTCTCCATCGACTGCACGAACACCAGCACCACGGACGCGATGATCGCGGGACGCAGGAGCGGCGCGGTCACCCGGCGCAGCGTCGCGCGACGGGAGGCGCCGGACATCAGCGCGGCCTCCTCCAGCGACGGATCCATCGCGCGAAAGGCCGCGACCATCAGCAGGAACGCGATCGGCGACAGGTGCAGCCCCTGCACCCAGATCATCCCGGGCATCGAGAACACGTTGAGCACCTCGGTGCCGAACACCCTGTTGATCACACCGGTGTGCGGGTCGGCGAGGAAGATCCACGCGATGGCGTACAGCATCGCCGGGATGATGAGGGGCACCAGCGACGCCGCGAAGAAGAGTCCCTTGAGCGGCGCGTCGGTACGTACCTGAACCCAGGCCAGAGCCGCCCCCAGGAGCAGCGCGAAGACCGCCGACCCGAGGGCGAACTCGATGGAGTTGAGGAGCATCGGCCCGGCGAGGCTGCCCTTCCCGAACGCCTCGCCGAAGCCCTTCAGCGTGAAGCCGTGCTCGTCGAAGAACGTGCCCCACAGCAGGTAGTACAGCGGCACGATCGCGAGATAGCCGACGACGACGGCACAGATCCCGACGATCGCGGTACGCGGGGTCAGTACCGCGTCGCGCGCCCGCCTCAGCCGGCCGGCGCGCGTACCGTCCGGCAGCCGCGGAACCTCCGGCGACGGGCGAACGGGAGTGGTTGTGGTCATCGAGGACTCCTCACATCGGACCGTCTGCTCGCCCGCTTCCGGAGCGAGGCGACGGAGATCAGCCCTTGCCGGCGGTGGGCGCGCCCTGAAGCAGCTTCTGCCACGCCTCACTCCACTTGGCGCTGTCGTTCGTCATCTGGTCGAGCGGAATGTCATAGATCTTCGTTCCGGCCGGAATGGGGTTCTTGGTGGTGACCGAGAGGTTGGCGGGGACGCGGTACTGCTTGGGGAACAGCTGCTGCCCGTCGGTCAGCGACCACTTCATGTAGAGCGCGGCGGCGGCCGGGTGCGGGGCCGTCCTCGTCAGCCCGATGCCGTTGGGGCGGTACAGGACCGGCTGGACGACGGGCTGCCAGACCACCGGGGCGCCCTTGTCGAAGTGGTCCTCGTCGATCAGGTGCTTGTAGCTGTCGGGTGCGATGCCGACCTGCCCGGAGTCCAGCAACTGCGCCTGGACGGTGTGGCCCTTCACCACCTTCGCGTTGGCCGCGAGCCTGGTGAAGAAGGCGTCGGCCTGCTGGGTGGTCCAGTGCAGCCGGCTCGTGAAGTAGCTGTGCAGGCCGAGATACCAGTCCCAGTCGTCGGGCTCGAGTTCGATCTGCCCCTTGAACCGAGAGTCGATGAGGTCCTGGTAGCTCGTCGGCGGCGACTTGATCTTGCTCGTGTTCCAGGCGACGGTGAACGCGTCGTAGCGGGTCGCCACCCATCCCGGGTGTACGGAGCCGGGTCTGAGCTGGGCGGTGACCTGCTTGTTGTCGTAGTCGGCGAGCACGCTCTTGGCGGCCATGGCGAGCAGTTCGCCGCCGTTGGTGTCGACGAGGTCGGCGGGCAGCTTGCCGGCACCCGCCTCCTGCAGCACCCGCTGCAGCACCTCCTCGGAGTCGGCTCGGTAGGTCTTGACCTTGATGCCGTACTGCTTCTCGAAGGCCGCGGCGTTCTCCTGAATGGAGCTGTTCGACGCGTAGATGACGACCGAGCCCTCCTTCTTCGCGGCGGAGATGAGCTGGTCGTCGGGCATGGCGGCGTACTTGGCGAACGCCGCGCTGTCCTTGCCGCCGCCGGCGCCACCGCCGGAGGCGGTCGGCGCGCCGCCGCAGCCGGCGAGCAGAACGGCGGTGAGAGCGAGCGCGGTCGCGCGGCCGGGCCGAACAGAGGGCCTCATCGGTCCCCTCCTTTGTCGTCCCCCCGATCGGACGAATGGTTTGACTGCTGGGTGGGAGCCGACATCCGGGAACAGCCCCTGCGCACGGTGTCTCCCCTCACGCATGCGGACTGCGAACGCGGCCTGACGACGCCGTCGGCACCGCCGGACCGGCCGAGGCGTTCTCGCCCGAGACCGTCCGGTGTCCGGCCATCACGGCGGGTCCACCGACCACTCCGACCCCGGCACCGACCTGTTTCACGCGATTCGCCTCCGGCCGCCTTCAGCCGCTCACGCGGCTCCGTACTCGACGGACCCACCGGGCCGCCTTGCCCCGAAGGCCGTTCTCCCTGCGTCCGCCGGTTCGGCCATTATGGTTTGAAGGTAATACCATTACAAGGGTTACCAGTAAGAAATACGCCCGAAACAGCGGCTTAGCAGCATCTACCGTCCGAAAGCAACCATCAGACCGTCGATGACCGGTATGACGAGGGCGTTTCACCGCCCGGTGGGACACCTCGTACGGCGGACGGTTCCCGCACCGACCGCGACCTGCCGGGGCCTGCGGGCGGCCTACCGGGGCCGCTTCGCCACCGGCCCGGCCCCGACCGACGGCGAAGCGGCACGAGCGGTGGATTCGACGCCCTGGGATCACCGGCGGCGCTACATCGCCGATGCTCGCCCTCCACCAGATGCCCGCGACGGGCCGCAGCCGGTGACCTGAGCGTTGCCCCGCCCGCACTCCAGGGCCCGTTCGTCGACGCCCACGCCAGACGCTCGCGCCGCCGTGGTCATCGTGTGGCCGAGGACCTGTAGAGCGTTGACCAGGAACGCCCACGCTCCCCCCCAGAGGGTCGATCAGCATGCCGCCGAACGGCGATCCGGCTCCCTCGGCCCCCAGCGCCCGGCGAACCCCTCGTCAAGCAGCGCGAACGTCGCCGGGGTGGCTACGCTCCGCCGCCCCTCTCACGCCACGGGCCCGACCTCGGCGGATCACCAACAACACCGAGGCGTTCTCCCGTGCACGGTCACCGGCACGGTGGCCGACGACCCGGCCGTACGGCCATCGCCCTTGCCTGGCCGGAACACGAAGCTCCGCAATCACCGACCCGGGACGCGATCAGGGAACGAATCGCCCATCACCGGTCACCGCAGAGCCCCCTATCGCCAGCCTTACGAAAAGACCCCCGCCACGGGCACCTCATCACCGGCCTGCCGGAGCTCTCCATCACCGGCCTCGCGGAAGCCAAGACCCCCGACCACACCCCGACTCGTAGAGTTCCGTTTTCATCGGGACTTCGCGCGTGGCCGTCACATGCCGTGGGAGTGGGCCTTTGCCACGAGGTATCGCCAGACCGACAGGTCGTTGAAGGCCGAGCCGAGGTCGGGCAGTTCGGCGACGTCGTCATCCGGGAGGTCCTCTGGGCGGGCGTTCAGCCGGGCCAGGTCCAGTGTGATCGTCGCCAGGGCGTTCAGGTTGACGGCCCGTACTACGGCCTCTTCCACGCTCGCGCCCGTGACGGTGATGCCGTGCCCCTTCAGTACGCAGACCGGGCGGTCTCCCATCGCGGCGATCATCTCGTGGGCGAGGTCGGGGCGGCGGATGAGCACCGAACGCCGGTAGACCGGGACGCCCTCAAGGGCCATGCGCATCGCCGGGATGTTGTACGCGCCGAAGACCGGTCGTAGCTCGAGTCCGGCCACACCGCACAGCAGTACCGCCGGTGGGTGGGCGTGCACGACCGCGTTCACCTCGGGGCGGGCGCGCAGCACCTCACCGTGGATCGGCAGCTCATTGGGCACGGCGTAGCCCTCCGCCGCGCCGGTGAGGGCGCCGTCGAGATCGGTCTGCCGGACGTCCCGCTCGTCGGTGAACATCAACCCGCGCTCGTCGCGGCCCCGGCAGCGGATCAGCATCCGGTTCTCGCCGGCCCGTACGCTGACGTGCCCCAGCACACCCTCGACGAGCCCCTCCATCGCGAGGATCCGGCAGGCCTGGGCCACCGTCGCGCGCGGATCGGTCATGTGCGGTTCGTCCTCTCCGTGCTCCGCCGCAGGCCTTCCCGTTCCGGCACCGGAAGTGCCCCGGCCGCCCGTCGGGCCGGGCATCCCGGCAGCGGGACGTCCACACCTTCCCACTGGGCCCAGTAAGGAGATAAGGTCAGACCAACATACCTTACACCCCGTACCTCAGCATGCCATGGCGACAACCGGACCGTCTCACCGCGCACCCGATGGAGGCGACAGTGGAGGGACCCCCGCATTCGCGCTCACCAGGAGCGCACCCCACGGCCACCGCCGTCCGCCCGCGGAACCTCACCGGCCGCACGGAGCCACGGTGACAGCGGGGGTTCTCCGCGGGCCGCGCCCCCTTCCCTCCCGAACACGACGCCGCCACGTACGAGCGGGCGAGCGACACGCCCGCCGCCTCGCATGACCACACGCCGGCCGAGCCCGGCACGGGCGGACGAATTCCACCCCTCCCGCCGCGCCGACACACCAGACCGGCGCGAGGCGGAACGGCCGGCCTCGCCGAGGATCGATGAGTCCCCCCACGAACATGCCAAGCCGCATCGATACACAGCACGCGAGCCCGGCACGGACATTCACGCCCCGCCGAAACGCCTGGCCGGTTCCAGACGGAACGCAAGGCGACACCTCCGAGCCTCGAACCGAACGCCCGAATGGCCAACCCTCACGCCCCCTCGACGCGGACCAACGAGCCCCCGCCTCCCCCTGCGGGCACACCGAACCGCATCGACACACAGCGCGCGGGCCCGGCACAAAAACCCCCGCACCATGCCCCGACCGAAGCACCTGGCCGCCTCCACGCGGAACGCAAGCCGATGGCCTCCAGGCCTCGGCCCGAGGCGCGGGCAACCGAACCCCCACGCCACACCCGCCGAAGCCCCCGGCCAGCTCCAGGAGGAGCCCAGAGCGACAGCCCCCGAACCTCGACCCGAGGCACGGACGGCCGAAGCCCCGCATCACACGCACCACCGCAGCGCCCGACTGGTTCCAGATGCAGCCCTGGGCCACGGCCCCCGAGCCTCGACCGGAGGCATGGACGACCAAACCCGGCGCCCCCTGCGGACCAACGAACCCCTCCCTTCCTCGCGATGCGCGCCGAACCGCATCGACGCACAGCGCGCAGGCCCGGCACGGACCACCGAACCCCCACCTCACGCCACACCGAGGTCGGTTTCAGGTGGAGCGCAGGGCGACGGCCGAGCCTCGACCGAACCGTCCCTGCCGAGGTCACAGGGAGCGCGCCCTTGCCGGATGGGCGCCCCCACTTCCCGCCCAGAGCAACACTCTGACCCTGAAGGGTATAATGGTATAACATTAAGCCCTATGAGCGAGAGGACCCCATGTCACGCAGGGACCAGTCGCGTCGCCCATGGCGGACTCCGAGGACTCCGACGGCCGGGCGGCCTCGACTCACGCAGCCGTTCCGGAGCCGCGCCCGGAGACCGGAATGAGTGAGGGAACACTGATCGTCGGCGGCAGCCAGGCCGGCGTGCAGCTGGCCGTGTCGCTACGGCAGCTCGGCGACACCTCACCGATCGTCCTGGTCGGTGAGGAGACACGTCCGCCGTACCAGCGACCGCCCCTTTCCAAGGAGTTCCTCGCCGGCCGGGCGGACCTGGAGTCGCTGGCGTTCCGCGCACCCGGCTTCTACGCCGACTCCGGAATCGACCTGGTGTGCGGTGAACGGGTGACCGGAGTCAGCCTGTCCGCGTCGGGCCCGGCGGGCTCCGGCGTCGCGACGACCGCGAGCGGGCGCGAGCTGCCCTTCGACCGGCTGGCCTTGACCGTGGGAGCGGACGCCCGGCGGCTCCCCGTACCCGGCGCGCACCTGGGCGGGATCTGTTATCTGCGTGACCACGACGACGCCGTGGACCTGCGGGCACGGCTCGCGACCGCCACGAACGTGATCGTCGTCGGTGGCGGATTCATCGGCCTGGAGGTGGCGTCGGCGGCGCGCGCCGCCGGCCCGTCCGTCACGGTGGTCGAGGCCGCGGACCGGTTGATGGCGCGGGCCGTGGGCCCGGTCGTCTCGGAGTTCTACCGCCGCGCGCATCGGCGGCGCGGCATCGACGTCCGGCTGTCCGCCGGCGTGACCGGTTTCGAGGGTGAGCGGGGTCAGGTGACCGCCGTCGAGCTCTCCGACGGAACGCGACTACCCGCCGACCTGGTCCTGGTCGGGATCGGCGTACTGCCGCGCACCGAGCTCGCCGAGCAACTGGGGCTCGCGTGCGACCAGGGCATCGTCGTCGACGCCCACGCCCGCACCAGCGATCCCGCGGTCGTCGCCGCCGGCGACTGCACCGTGCAGCCGCACCCGATGACGGGGCAGGGCCGGGTACGCCTGGAGTCGGTCCAGAACGCCGTGGCCCAGGCCCAGGTCGCGGCCTCGACGCTCGTCGGGCGGCCGAACGGCGCGACGCCGGTGCCGTGGTTCTGGTCCTACCAGGGCGATCTCAGGCTCCAGATCGCCGGCCTGTCGGCGGGCCACGACGACCAGGTCGTACGCGGTGACCCCGACGACGAGAGCTTCTCGGTCCTCTACTACCGGCGGAATCGCCTGCTGGCCATCGACGCCGTCAACCGGCCGGCCGACTACATGGCGGTGCGCAAGGCGCTCGGCCGGGGAGCGACCATCACCCCGGACCGCGCCGGCGATCCCGCGGTCCCGCTGAAGGACCTCATCGGCGACCCGGCCGCCACGGCACAGCAGGCAGAGGCCTAGGCGCGGTGGGCCGCTTGTACCCTCTGACAGCATCTGGTCTAATGGACATACCAAAAGACAGGGCACGGCACACCGGCATGTGCACCCGGCAGACGGAGCAGAACGACCGCGGGAGGACAGGGGCGTTGTGGCCAAAGTGATCTACATCGACAGCGCCGGTCGCGAGTACGCCGTCGACGCGGCGGTCGGTGACACGGTCATGGGGACCGCGGTCAAGAACGGCGTCCCCGGGATCGTCGCCGAGTGCGGCGGCAACTGCTCCTGCGCCACCTGCCACGTATGGGTGGCCGAGGAGTTCGCGCCGGCGGTGGGACCTCCGGGCGACATGGAGGAGGACCTGCTCGACATGGGCGTCTCGGAGCGACGCGACACCAGCCGTCTCTCCTGCCAGATCCGCGTCACGGCGGCCCTCGACGGCCTGACCGTGGAGATCCCGCCGGAGCAGCCGTGACCGGGCGAGGCGAGGGAGGCCCGCCGGATCACTCCGCCGACGCAGGAGGCCACGTGACCGATCGAGGGAGACGCCGGTCGCCCGGTACGACCGGCGACCGCCATCGCGAACCCGTCATTCCAGTGACGCTCCATCACGTGAAGGGAAACGGCCGTGCTTAGGCAGGACATCAACGAGCTCTTGACACAGACCGGCCCCGGGACGCCGATGGGCGACCTGTTCCGGCAGTACTGGATCCCCGCGCTGCTGGCCGAGGAACTGCCGGAGAACGACTCACCGCCGGTACGTGTGAAGCTCCTGTCCGAACGCATGGTCGCCTTCCGCGACAGCGAAGGTCGCTACGGCCTCGTCGACGAGTTCTGCGCCCACCGCGGCGCCTCGCTGTGGTTCGGCCGCAACGAGGGTTCCGGCCTGCGCTGCCCGTACCACGGCTGGAAGTACGACGTCACCGGCCAGTGCGTGGAGGTGCCCTCCGAGGCGGACAACAGCAGCTTCTGCGAGAACGTGAAGCTGACCGCGTACCCGCTGGTCAAGGTCGGCGACGTCCTGTGGACCCACATGGGCGACCCGGCGAACCGGCCGGACCTTCCGGAGTATGAGTTCCTGCACGTCGCCCCGGAACAGACCTACACCTCCAAACGGTGGCAGCAGTGCAACTGGCTGCAGGCGTTCGAGGGCGGCATCGACTCCAGTCACGTGACGTTCCTGCACTCCGGCGGCCTCAAGAGCGATCCGCTGTTCAAGGGCGCCAAGGGCAACGAGTACAACATGAAGGACACCAAGCCGTTCTTCGAGGTCGCCGACAGCGAGGGCGGGCTGTTCGTCGGCGCCCGCCGCAACGCCGAAGAGGGCAGCTACTACTGGCGGATCACGCCGTGGGTGATGCCGGCCTTCACGAT
This sequence comes from Actinoallomurus acaciae, assembly GCF_042429965.1. NCBI lineage: Bacteria > Bacillati > Actinomycetota > Actinomycetes > Streptosporangiales > Thermomonosporaceae > Actinoallomurus > Actinoallomurus acaciae. The sequence continues at coordinate 23,723 of NZ_JBHLZP010000016.1, read as the reverse complement.
GGTGCCGCCGCGCGGCGACCACCCGATTCACGGTCACTTCTGGGTGCCGATCGACGACCACAACTGCTGGACGTACTCCTTCGACTACCACCCGGTCCGTTCTCTGGCCCCCCAGGAGCGCCAGGCCATGATCGACGGCCACGGGGTGCACAGCAAGAACATTCCCGGGACCTACCGGCCCGTGGCCAACATGGACAACGACTACCTGATCGACCGCGAGGCCCAGAAGCGCGGGGATACCTACTCCGGCGTGGCGGGCATCGCCATGCAGGACGCCTCGCTGCAGGAGAGCATGGGGCCGATCGTGGACCGTACGAAGGAGCGGCTGGTCCCGGCCGACAGCGGGATCATCAAGGCCCGCCAGAAGCTGCGCAAGGCCGTGGTCGCGCTGCGGGACGAGGGCGTGACGCCCCCCGGTGTGAACCCCGAGCACCACCGGGTGCGCTCGGCGGCGGTCGTGCTGCCGCAGGCCGAGTCGTTCCTGGACTCCTGCCGCGACGCGGTCAAGGCCACGCCCGGCGTTCCGCAGGCGTCGGTCTGAGATGCCGACGATCTACCCGAGCGAATCCGCCCGTGCGGCGTCCGCGCGTGAGGCCCGTTACCGGATCACCGCGCCGATCAGGCCCGCCAGGAACGCGCGCGTCATCGCCCTGGACCCGAGGGCGGCCACGGTCGCCCGGCGCATCGCGGAGGGACCGTGGGCGGCCGCCGGCTTCTACACGTGCGAGGTCACGTCTGGGACCGGTGAGGACGGCGTCCTGCTGCGCGGGCTCGACGGCACGACGTCGACGACGCTGGCGGACGCCCTGACCGGCACCGACGTGGTGGTCGTCATCGCGACGGATGACTCGGGGCGCGCGCAGGCCGCGGCCATCGGCAAGAGCTGCGGCGCGCGCGCCGTCATGACGGCGGGGCTGGTGCTCGGCGACGGCTTCGAGGCGGAGGACGCGGTCGCCGCCCTCCGGCCGTACGCCCGGGTGCTGCTGCTGTCGGCGGACGAGAGCGATGTCTTCGAACTGCTCACGGCCCTGAGGGTCTAGCGAACGAACGGGGGACGGAGGCAGGGGCGAGCGAACGCCCGGCCCACGACGATGGAGGAGACCGGCAGCGCGATGTCCGAAAAGATCAGCCTGCGTGCCCTGCAGCGGATGAAGGAGGACGGCCGCAAGATCGTCGGCGTGGTGGCGTGGGACTACCAGATCGCCCGCATCGTCGATCGGGCCGGCGTGGACATCGTCTCGGTCGGCGACACGGTGGGCGTGAACCTGTGGGGGCACGCCAACCCGTTCGAGGTCACGATGGAGGAGATGATCCTGGTCACGCGGGCCGTGCGCCGAGGCGTCGGCCGGGCCCTGCTCAGCGCCGACTTCCCCTTCGGCCCGCTCCAGGAGGGCACGGACAGCGCCGTGCGCGCCGCCATCCGGTTCGTCAAGGAGGCCGGCGTCGACATGGTCAAGCTGGACGGGGCCTCGGACTTCCTCGACTCCGTCACGGCGATCACGCGAGCGGGCATCCCGGTGTTCGCGCAGTTCGGGATCACGCCGCAGACCGCGCTGCGGTACGGAGTCGAGTACAACGCGATCCCCTCCAGCGCCGACCAGGTGCCGGTGGAGATGCAGGACGCGCTCGTCGCCGAGGCCAGGAGGCTGGAGGACGCGGGCGCCGTGCTGCTCAACTTCACCAACTCCGGGCCGGTCGTGGGCGCCGCCGTCGCCCGGGCCGTCTCCGTTCCGGTCGTCGGCGGCTTCGGCGGCGGCCCGTGGCTCGACGGCCGGATGCGCATGGCGCACGCCGCCATCGGCTATGCCGCGTCGGCCATCGACGACCCTCCGGACACGTACGCGAACGTCGCGCGGACGACACTCGCCGCGATCACGACCTACGCCGAGGACGTACGCGCCGCACGGCAGGTCGCCGGCGGCATTCCCGTCCCACCCGCACCCTGACCGCCCGCCCACCACCGGCCCGCCCACCACCGGCCCGCCCACGACCAGGCCGCCCACGACCAGGAGCCACGCTCATGCCCACCGCCGTCGTCGACGGAATCGCCACCCGTTATGAGATGGCCGGCTCCGGGCCGCCGCTGCTGATGTTCTCTCCCGGAGGGTTCGACTCGACCCTGGAGGGCTGGCGGACGGTGGGCGTCTACCGGCGCCTGCGCCTGCTCGACCATCTCGGCGAGAAGTACACCTGCGTCACCTTCGACCGGCGGGAGTCGGGCCGGTCCGGTGGCCGGCTGGAACGCGTCTCCTGGGCCGACTACGTCGCGCAGGGCGTGGGGCTGCTCGACCATCTGGGCATCGCACAGGCGCATCTGCTGGGCGGCTGCGTGGGCTGCTCGACCGTCGCGGCCATGGCGGTGGCCCGGCCGGAGCGGGTGCTGAGCATGGTGCTGTACTCCCCCGCGGGCGGGGTGAAGTACCGCATGAAGCAGCATGCCCGGTTCGCCCGCCACCTGGCCTACGCCGACGAGCACGGCCTGGAGCAGGTGGTGGAGCTCGCGAGGAGCACGGACAGAGGTTTCTCCGCGGACCCTCGGGTGGGCCCCTGGGCACCCGTGCTCCGCGGCGATCCGGCGTTCGCCGAGAGGTACGCGCGGACGGACGCGGATCGCTACCGCGTGCTGGTCGGCGGCATGGCGCGGTCGATGTTCGACCGCGACACCGTTCCCGGACCGGAGCCCGAGGACCTGCTGACGCTCGACGTCCCCGCGCTCGTGGTCCCCGGTCAGGACGACTCGCACGCGCCCTCGGCCGCCCGGTACCTCCAGGAGTGCCTCCCCCGCTCGGAGTACTGGGACGTCCCGGTGGCCGAGCAGACCGAGTCCACGGCGCCCGCCCGGGTGCTGCGGTTCCTGAACGACGTCTAGAGACGTCTTGGTCAGTCCATCAGTCCACGGGGTAACGTGCCCCTGACGGGCGCGAAGACAAGGAGAGACGGCATGGCGGAGCAGGTGCTGGCCGCGGTCAGGACCGGTCCGGGCAGGACCGAACTACGCGAGTTTCCGATGCCGGACATCCCCGATGACGGCGCCCTGCTCAAGGTCGAGGTCGCCGGGATCTGCGGCACGGACGTCAAGATGTACGCCAAACCGCCGTTCACCGACCCGGTGATCATGGGCCACGAGAACGTCGGCGTCATCGCGAAGGCGGGGCGGACCTTCGCCGAGCGCAAGGGGCTGGTGGAGGGCGATCGCGTCTTCGTCGAGCACTACGTCGGCTGCTTCCGCTGCGAATGGTGCCACCGGGGCGAGTACCGCCACTGCGAGGCGACCGACTGGCGCACCAACCCCGACGCCCGGCGCTACGGCTACACCTCCGCGGACAACCCCTTCCGCCTCTGGGGCGGCTTCTCCCAGTACCTCTACCTGCCCTGGAACTCGGTGACGCATCGCGTCCCCGACGGTGTCTCGGCCGAGCTCGCGGGCCTGGTGACGCCGCTGTCGAACGGCATCGAGTGGGCCCTGGTCACCGCGGGCGTCGGCTACGCCTCCACGGTCCTCATCCAGGGTCCCGGGCAGCAGGGACTCTCCCAGGTCGTCGCCTGCAAGCAGGCCGGCGCCTCCCTCATCATCGTCACCGGGACGACGCGCGACGCCGCACGGCTCGCCCTCGCCGAGGAGCTCGGCGCCGACCACGTCATCGACGTCGCGCGGGAGGACCCCCTCCAGCGAGTACTGGAGATCACCGCCGGCCGGGGCGTCGACGTCGTGCTGGACTGCACGGCCGGCGCCGGCACCGCCCCGGTCCTGCTCGGCATCGACGCGCTCAAACGCCGCGAGGGCACCATGGTCGTCCAGGGCGAGCTGGCCGCCTTCCCCGACTTCCCCCTCAAGAAGCTCACCGAGAAGTCCATCGCCCTCAAGAGCGCGCGGGGCCATGGCTACCGCGCCTGCGAGCTCGCCCTCGAACAGCTCGCCTCCGGACGGTTCCCGCTGGAGAAGCTGAGCACTCACTCCTTCGGCCTGCAAGACGCCGACCGCGCCATCCGGACCGTCGGCGGTGAGGGCGCCGCGGACGTCATCCACGTCTCCCTGCTGCCCTGGGCGCAGGCATGAGCGTCGTCGTCCGCGACCCGCGGCGCACGGACCGGGCGACGGTCGACGCCCTCGGCCGGTACGGCGTGGCCACCATCCACGAGGCCCAGGGACGGACCGGCCTGCTCGCGCCCGCCCTGCGCCCCATCTACCCCGGCGCGCACATCGCGGGCACCGCGGTGACGGTGAGCGTGCCGCCGGGGGACAACTGGATGATCCACGTCGCGGTGGAACAGTGCCGGGAGGGCGACGTCCTCGTGGTCGCGCCCACGTCCCCCTCCGAGGCCGGTTACTTCGGCGAGCTCCTCGCCACCTCGGTCGCCGCTCGCGGGGTCCGGGGGCTGGTCATCGACGCCGGCTGCCGCGACGTCGCGGAGCTCCACCGCATGAGCTTCCCCGTGTGGGCGCGGCACATCTGCGCGTTCGGGACGGTGAAGGAGACCCTCGGGGACGTCAACGTCGGCCTGGTCTGCGCCGGCCGGTGGGTCGAGCCGGGAGACGTGATCGTCGCGGACGACGACGGGGTCGTGGTCGTCCCCCGCCCCCGCGCCGGCGAGGTGCTCGCGGCGTCGCGGGCCCGGGAGGACAGGGAGGCGGCGCTCCGCGAGCGCTACGCACGCGGTGAGCTCGGCCTCGACGTCAACTCCATGCGCGAACGCCTCGCGAGCAAGGGGCTGACGTACGTCGACCGCGCGTCGGACGAGTGAACCGCCGCCAGGAACGAGGACCACGTTGATCATCGACTGCCACGGGCACTACACCACGACCCCGCCGCGGCAGCAGGCGTTCCGCGACGCACAGCTCGCCCGGATCGCGGACCCCTCTCTGCCCGCGCCGGCGCCACCTGCCATCGGCGACGACGCCATCCGCGAGAGCGTCGAGAACAACCAGCTGAAGGTGCTGCGCGAGCGGGGCGGCGACCTGATGCTCTTCTCCCCGCGGGCCGCCGGGATGGAGCACCACGTGCCCGACCCGGAGACCGCGCGCGTCTGGGCGAGGGTGAGCAACGACCTCGTCCACCGGGTCGTGGGCCTGTTCCCGCGGCACTTCGCCGGCGTCTGTCAGCTCCCGCAGACACCTGGCGGGGCCCTGGAGGACGCGACGGCCGAACTCCGCAGATGCGTGACGGACCTCGGCTTCGTGGGCTGCAACCTCAACCCCGACCCGTCCGGCGGGCACTGGACCTCTCCGCCGCTCACCGACGCGTACTGGTTTCCCCTGTACGAGACGATGGCAGAGCTGGACGTCCCGGCGATGATCCACGTCTCGACGTCCTGCAATCCGGCCTTCCACACCCTCGGCGCGCACTATCTCAACGCCGACACCTCGGTGTTCATGCAGCTCGTCCAGGGGGACCTGTTCGAGCGCTTCCCCACACTGCGGTTCGTCATCCCGCACGGCGGCGGCGCGGTGCCGTACCACTGGGGGCGCTACCGGGGCCTCGCCGTCCGGATGGGGCGACCGGACCCCTCGGACCACGTCATGAAGAACGTCTTCTTCGACACCTGCGTCTACCATCAGCCCGGCATCGACCTGCTGCACCAGGTCATCGGTCCGGACAACGTCCTGTTCGCCTCCGAGATGCTGGGCGCGGTCCGCGGCGTCGATCCCGAGACCGGCATCGCCTGGGACGACACCAGGCGTTACATCGACAACGCCGACCTCACCGACGAGGAACGGCACAAGATCTTCGAGACCAACGCCCGGCGGGTCTACCCCCGTCTGCACGCACGGCTGACCTCGGAAGGCAGGTAGACGATGGCCAGGCTGCACCTCACCTTCGCCTGCGGTGACTACGACCGGACGCGGGCCCTCGCCGAGGAGACGATCCGCCCCGACGGCATCGACCTGACCTATCTGCGGCTGCCCGTCGAGGAGACGTTCTTCCGCATGATGCGGCATCAGGAGTTCGAGGTGGCGGAGATGTCGCTGTCCTCCTATGTCCTCTCGCTGCGTCCCGACGACGCCGGCGCCTCGCCGTTCGTGGCCCTGCCCGTCTTCACCTCCCGCATGTTCCGGCACGGGTCGCTCTACTGCAACGCCGATGCCGGCATCGCGTCGCCGGAGGACCTGCGGGGCAAGGTGGTCGGCACACCGGAATACCAGCTCACCGCCTGCGTGTGGATGCGCGGCATCCTCGGCGACCGGCACGGCGTCCCGTTCGACTCGGTCGGCTACGTCACGGGCGGCCAGGAGACGGCGGGCCGTATCGAGAAGGCGGGCGTCGACCTGCCGGACTCGCTGCGGATCAGCCGTGCCCCCGAGGGCAGGACGCTGTCCGCCATGCTGGCCGCCGGCGAGATCGACGCCCTGTGCACCCCGCGCGTGCCGAGCCCGTTCGTCGCCGGCGACCCGCGCGTACGCCGCGTGTTCCCCGACGTCGTCGCCGAGGAGAAGGAGTACTACGCGGCGACGGGCATCTTCCCGATCATGCACGTGGTGGTGATCCGCCGCGACGTCTACGACCGTCACCGCTGGGTCGCCCAGTCCCTCTACAAGGCCCTGCTGGCGGCGAAGGACGCGGCGTACGCCGACCTCTACGACACCTCGGCGCTGCGGTTCGCGCTCCCCTGGCTGATCCCGCAGCTCGAGGAGGCGCGAGCCCTCATGGGGAAGGACTTCTGGTCCTACGGGCTGGACGGCAATCACGCGACGCTGGCCACCTTCCTGCGCTACCACCACGAGCAGGGTCTGTCCAAGCGGCGGTGGACGCCCGAGGAGCTGTTCGCGCCCGAGTCGACAGAGTCGGCGGTCATCTGACCGTGACGACGCTGCTTCTGCTCCGCCACGGCGAGAGCGAGTGGAACTCCAAGAACCTGTTCACCGGATGGGTCGACGTCGACCTCACGCCCTTCGGTGAGGAGCAGGCACGGCGCGCCGGGCGGATGCTGCGCGAGGCCGGGCTGCCGCCGGCCGTCGTGCACACCTCCCTGCTCACGCGTGCGGCGCGCACCGGAAACATCGTCCTCGACGCGGTCGGCCGGTCCTGGGTCCCCTCCAGACGGCACTGGCGGCTCAACGAACGCCACTACGGCGCGCTGCAGGGCCGGGAGAAGACGACCATCGTCCGGGAGTACGGCGCGGAGCAGTTCCGGCTCTGGCGCCGGTCGTACGACGCGGCGCCACCGCCGATCGGGCCCGACGACGCGTGGCAGGTCACCGGCGACCCGCGATACGCCGGGCTCCCCCGCGGCCTCCTGCCGCGGACCGAGTCCCTCGCCGACGTCATCGCCCGCCTGCTGCCCTACTGGCACGACGTCATCGTGCCCGACCTGCGCGCCGGGCGGACGGTGCTGGTCGTGGCGCACAGCAACTCGCTGCGCGCGCTGGCCGCGCACCTGGACCGCCTGAGCCCGGAGGAGGTCCTGGCGCTGAACATCCCCACCGGCATTCCCCTGCGCTACGACCTCGACGAGGACCTGACGCCGGTCGAGCGCGGCGGGCGCTATCTCGATCCGGAGGCCGCCGCGGTGGCCGCCCAGGCGGTCGCCGACCAGGGCAGAGAGCGGGACGACGGGCGCGCCTAGCAGCCCGGACATATTGACATCCACTCATAATTGGACTTATGGTCCTACCAATTGCTTCACCCGGACCGTGACCTCGCCGGCCGACCCGGCTCGAGACGTCACGTCCGGCCCACGAGGAAGGGCTGATGCATGGCCGGCGACGCACTCGTCAAGGACGATTTCGCGGCGAAGTTCGTGACCGAGAAGGAATCCCCCTACACCCGCTGGGTCGCCGCCGAGGGCCTGGACATCATCGCCGCCCACTACGTCCCGGATCTGCGCACGGTGGAGCTCAAGCCCTGGGCGCGGCGCGGCGGGCGGGGCGTGTTCATCAACCACGAGGCCACCCGTACGTCGAACGACTGCTACGTCTGTGAGATCCCGGCGGGCGGGGAGCTGGCGCCGCAGCGGCAGCTCTTCGAGGAGATGATCCTCGTCCTCGACGGGCAGGGGTCGACGAAGGTGTGGAACGACGCCGGCGCCGAGGTCACGTTCGAGTGGCAGGCCGGTTCGATCTTCGCCATCCCGCTCAACACCCACCACCGGCACTTCAACGGTTCGGGGCGGAAGGCCGCGCGTTTCGTCGCCTCGACCAATCTGCCTCCGGTCCTCAACCTCTACGACGACGCCGACTTCGTCTTCAACACCTCCCGCGACTTCCCGAACCGCTTCGACGGCGAGCCGGACTACTTCTCCCCGAAGGGAGAGCAGAAGGGCCTGCTCCTGGACACGAACTTCGTCGCCGACGCGGTCAACCTGCCGCTGGTCGAGGCGAAGGAGCGCGGCGCGGGCGGCGGTCACATCCGCTTCGCGATGGCCAAGGGGTCGATGAACAGCCACATCTCCCAGTTCCCGATCGCGACGTACAAGAAGGGACACCGCCACGGCCCGGGCGCCCACGTCATCATCCTCACGGGTACGGGCTACAGCCTGATGTGGCCGGAGGGAGAGGAGCCGCGGCGCTACGAGTGGGGTCCCGGCAGCCTGATCGTCCCGCCGAACATGTGGTTCCACCAGCACTTCAACACCGGTCCCGACCCCGCTCGATATCTCGCCTTCAAGCACGAGGTGGTCTCGGTCCGCAACGCGCAGGGCGTGCCGAAGGCATGGATCAGCCAGCGCATCGGCGGCGACCAGATCGACTACGCCGACGAGTCGCCGTACGTGCGCGAGACCTTCCACGAGGCCCTGGCCAAGATCGGCATCGAGCCGAGGATGGAAGAGGCGTACTCGGCCGAACTCGAGACGCTACCGCCCAAGTCGTGAACGACCACGCCCACGGTCGCGAGAACACCACGGTCCACTCCGCGTACGTCCCGGACCACGACCACGCCCACGACGACGAGGCACTGAGCCCGATCGAGGAGAACCCGATCTGGCAGCAGGACAACGTCACGCTGCACAGCGTGGGCATCGACATCGGGTCGTCCGGCACGCAGGTCGTCTTCTCCCGCCTGCACCTGCGGCGGATCGGCGAGAGCCTGACGACCCGCTACATCGTCATCCGCCGGGAGACGACGTACCGCTCGCCGGTCGCGCTCACCCCCTACGCGAGCGCCGAGCACATCGACGCGGAGGCACTCGGGTCGATCATCGACCGCGCGTACGAGGAGGCGGACGTCCGCTCCGCCGACGTCGACACCGGGGTCGTGATCCTCACCGGCGAGGCCCTGCGCCGCCGCAACGCCGAGGCCATCGCGACCGTGCTGGCCGAACGCGGGGGCGAGCTGGTCAACGCGACCGCGGGCCACAACATGGAGGCGATGCTCGCCGCGTACGGCTCGGGCGCGGCGAAGGCCTCGCACGACACCGGCCGGCGCATCCTGAACATCGACATCGGCGGTGGGACGACCAAGCTCGCGGTGCTGGACGACGGCCGGGTCACGGCGACCGCCGCGGTCCACGTCGGCGGCCGGCTCCTGGTCGTCGACGAGGACGACCGCATCGTGCGTCTGGACCCGGCCGGGCGCCGGCACGCCGCACGCGCCGGGTACTCCTGGGAGCCCGGCGACCTCGCCCGGCCGGAGGAGCTGGAGAAGGTGGCGGAGACGATGGCGGACGCGCTCGTCGCCGCGCTCACCGCCGTCCCGCTCCCCCACGACGTCGCACGGCTCTACCTCACCGAGCCGCTCACCGACGCCGCCCCGGTCGACGGGGTGATGTTCTCCGGCGGGGTCGCGGAGTACGTGTACGGGCGGGAGAGCCGGCGGTTCGGCGACCTCGGCCGGTCGCTCGGCCAGGCGTTGCGACGCCGGGTCGACTCCGGGACGCTGCCGTTCCCGCTCCTGCCGCCGGGCGAGTGCATCCGCGCCACCGCGCTGGGCGCGTCGGAGTACAGCGTCCAGCTCAGCGGGAACACCGGCTGCGTCACCGACCCCGACGCGCTGCTCCCCCGCCGCAACGTGCAGGTGGTACGTCCGGACCACGAGCTCGGGGAGACGGTCGACGCGGAGGCGGTCGCGACCGCGATCCGCCGCCACCTCGTCGCCCTCGACGCCGACCGGACCGATGCGGACGTCGCCCTGGCCCTGTCCTGGCGCGGCCTGCCGAGCTACGGGCGGATCCTCGCCTTCGCACGCGGCATCCGGGACGGCCTGGCGGACCGGATCGCGCGGGGCCGGCCGGTCTACGTCATGCTCGACGGAGACGTCGCCATGACGCTCGGCCGGCTGCTGCGCGAGGAACTCGCGGTCACCGGCGAGGTGCTGGTCATCGACGGGATCAGCCTGCGGGACTTCGACTACATCGACATCGGCCGCATCCGGTATCCGTCCAACACCGTGCCGGTCACGATCAAGTCGCTGGTCTTCCACGAGGAGCCGCGGCAGGACCGGCCGACCGGCACGTGACGCGGACGACCGTGGTGGGCGAGGGCGCCCGGCGCTACTGGCCGCCGCCCAGATCCGTCAGGCCCGAGGCGGGGTTCTCCGCCAGGCGGTCGGCGGTGCGTTGCAGGTGGCGCGCCATGATGGCGCGGGCCCGCTCGGCGTCCCGCTGCTCGATCGCCTCGACCAGCTCGAAGTGTTCGTGGGCTCCCCGGGGGCCCATCAGCGGCGCGGCGACCTGCGCCTGCTGGAGGGACATGAGCATCGGGCCGTGGAAGCTCTGCACCAGCATCTCGATCGCCGGGTTGTGGGTGGAGGAGGCCACCCTCACGTGGAACGCCGCCGACATCGCCATGGTGTACGAGCCGGTCTCCAGCGCGCTCAGCCCCTGCTCGACGAGTGCCCGCAGGTCCGCGATGTCCTCATCCGTGGCGCGCTCGACCACCAGCGGCAGGATGCCGAGCTCGAAGGCCATGCGGGCCTCGGTGACGTCGCTGGCGGTCATGGGCGCCAGGGTCATGAGCTCGGCCAGCCCCTCCCCGACACGCTCGCTGGACGGCTTGGTGACGAAGGCGCCTCCCCGCGCCCCGACGCGGATCTCGACCAGCCCGCTGGCCTCGAGCACCCGGAGCGCCTCGCGAACCGTCACCCGGCTGACGCCGAACCGCTCGCACAGGCTCCGCTCGCTGGGGAGCCGGTCGCCGGGGACGAGCTTTCCCTCACGTATCAAGAGCCGCATCTGCTCCACGATGACCTCGGAGATGCGACCGACGCTCACCGGGCTGAACAAGTCCGCCGTGCTCCTGTCGCCCGGCGCTCCACCCGACGCGCTCCCTGGCATACCGGCGTCCTCCCCAATCTCGATCGATCCCCCGCATCTGGATGGTAGCAGGAATGGTCTGACCAATACGTTCCGTACGGCGATACGGCGCCGGACCAGCGGGCCCAAACTCATGGGTTAATGGTCTGATGGTTTGTTATAATATCGTATGTTGAATCCAGCCGCCCGGCCCGGGACCTGTGGACCGATCCGGATGGGCTGCCGTCGGCGAGCAGGAGAGAACATGCCGGACCTACGGCTACGGACGGTGACCCGGACGCAGGGCGACAACCGCGCCCTCAAGGACGGCACGGTCACCCCCAGGGGGTTCGACCTCGCCTTCGAGGAGGTTCCGGTTCTCGTCGACGCGTTCCGCCGGATGGTCCGAGGGCTGGAGTTCGACGTCTGCGAGATGGCGATGACGACCTACCTCTGCGCCAAGGCCCACGGCAAGCCGTTCACGGCACTGCCCATCTTCCTCGTGCGCGGGTTCCACCACGGCGCCATCGTGCACGCGCCGCAGGGCGGCATCCAGAGCCCGAAGGACCTCGAGGGCCGGCGGGTCGGCGTCAACCGCGGCTACACCGTGACGACCGGCGTGTGGGCGCGCGCCGTCCTGCAGGAGGAGTACGGCGTCGACCTGAGCCGGGTGACCTGGGTCCTCTCCGGAGACGAGCACGTCGCCGAGTACCGCCCGCCGGCCAACGTCGTGCCGATGCGACCGGCCGGGCGCCTTTCCGAGCTGGTCGCCGCCGGGGAACTCGCGGCCGCGGTCGGTGTCGGCCCCGGCTCTCCCGGCCTCACGCCCCTGATCCCCGACGCCGCGGAGGCCGGCTTCGCGGCGCTCCGCCGACGCGGCCACTACCCCATCAACCACCTCGTGGTCGTCCGCGACGACCTGCTCTCGGCGCACCCCCGCCTGGCCGCGGACCTGTTCGAGGCCTTCTCCCGCGCCAAGAACCTCTACGTCGACCGGCTGCGCCGTGACGCGATCGAGGAGCCGGCACCGGCGGACGTCATGTACCGGCGCGTCATGGAGATCACCGGCGCGGACCCGCTGCCGTACGGCATAGCGCCGAACCGCGGCGTCATCGAGGAGCTCATCGAGCACGCCGTGAGCCAGCGCATCCTCGACCGGCGGCCGGCCGTGGAGTCGCTGTTCGCCGAGAGCACCGTGGACCTGACCGGCTGAGCGCACGACCACACGAACGGATCCACCAGCCGAGCAGAGAGCGAGGGCCATGGCATGCGCATCGCGATCGTGGCGGATCACAACGGCCTGGCGTTGAAGGCCCGGATGATCGCCCGCCTCACCACGCAGGGTCATGACGTCGACGACCGCGGCGCCCACGACACGGGCGAGGCGATCGTGGACTATCCGCCGCTGTGCGCGGACGCCTGCGGCCGGGTCGTCGACGGGCACGTCGACCGCGCCGTGGTGGTGGGCGGGAGCGGGATGGGCGAGGTGATCGCCTGCAACAAGATCCACGGGATCCGCGCCGGGCTGTGCCACGACCTGTTCACCACGGAGATCTCCCGTGCCAACAACGACGCCAACGTGATCGTGATCGGGGCCAAGGTCCTCAGCCCGGAACAGGCCGACCGGATCGTCGACCTGTGGCTCAGCACCCCGTTCAGGGGCGGCCACCACCGGAGGAGGCTGGACCAGATCGCCGCGCTGGAGCGTGGCGATCCTCTGACCTGACGCGGCGGGCCGGTCCCCCGGCCGATCGCCCACCGACCGTTCCCGGGCTGGAGGATGCACCGCCTGATGAGACCGCCACCGGCCTTGCGCCATCGCGACTTCGATCTCTACTGGTTCGGCGTGGTGTTCTCGCAGATCGGCACGCGAGGGACCGTCGCAGCCAACCTCTACCAGGTCTACGTGCTCAGCGGGTCGACCACGACCACGGGCCTGGTCGGCCTGGCGCAGGCGGTGTCCCTGCTGGTCCTGAGCCCGCTCGGCGGCGCCTACGCCGACCGCCTCGACCGGCGCCGGCTCCTGCAGGCGACCCAGCTGGTCGCCCTGGCCGTCGCCGGGGCGCTGGCGGTGCTGACCGAGACCGGCAAGGCGACGACGCCGGAGGTGCTCGGATGTGTCCTGCTCACCACCGCGGCCGGCACCTTCGACCAGCCGGCCCGGCAGGCGCTGATCCCGGCCATGGTGCCACGCGACGAACTGCCGCAGGCGTTCGCGCTGCTCAATCCGTCCCGCGAGCTCGCCGTGCTGCTCGGCCCGGCCCTGGCCGGACTGCTCATCGCGACGCACGGCCCCGGCCTCATGTACGCCGCCGACGCCGCGACGTACGCGGTGCTCGTCGTCGTGCTCGCGCTCATCCGGGTGCCACGGCTCGTGCCCGAGGCACGACGACGGTCCGTGTGGCGGGACATCGCCCAGGGCGCGGCCTTCGTCAAGGGACGCCCGGTGGTCTGGCTCATGATGAGCCTGGACCTGTCGGCGACGCTCTTCGGCGCGTACCGCGTGGTGCTCCCCGCCCTGACGCTCACGGTGCTGCACGCCGGGCCGCGGGGGTACGGCCTGCTCTCCGCGGCTCCGAGCGCCGGCGCGCTGCTCGCGACCTATCCCGTGTACCGCGTGATGGCGCGTAGCACCGCGCTCGGCAAGGTGGTGCTGGCCGCCTCGGCGGGTTACGGCGTCGCCACCCTGGCGCTGGCCCAGTCACCCTGGCTTCCGCTCGCCCTCGCCGCCGGCCTGCTGATCGGCGTCTTCGACGCGATGGCGACGACGATCCGCCAGGCGGCCGTGCAGCTGGAGACGCCGGACACGATGCGTGGCCGGGTCTCGGCGATCTACCAGATGGCGTCGCGGGGAGGGCCCGCGCTCGGCGACGTCAACATCGGCTGGATCGCCGGCTTCGTCGGCCCGGTCGCCGCGCTTTCGCTGGGCAGCATCGCCCCCATCGTGTACGCGGGCCTGCATTACGTGCGCCGCAGCCGAGTCGAGCGGTACGCGATCGACCGCGAGACGGACGACGCGGAACAGGAGGCGCGGGCGTCGCCTTGACGGTCCCTCGCAGGCTCGTACCCACGGTCGGCCTGAAGCGGCAACTCGATGGGACGAGAACGCACCGGAGGAGCTTTGGCCCTGGTCGGCGACTGGAGAAGACGGACCTTCAGCTCTCTCACGGACCCCAACTATCGCGCCTACTTCCTCGGCAGCGCCGTCTCCGTCAGCGGCACGTGGATGCAGCGTGTCGCCCAGGACTGGCTCGTCCTCCAGCTGACCCACAGCGGAGTCGCCCTCGGGACGGCGAGCGCCCTGCAGTTCGCCCCGGTGCTGTTCCTCGGCGCCTGGGGCGGCGCGGTGATCGACCGGGTCGACCGGCGCCGGCTCCTGCTGCTCACCCAGCTCCTGTCCGCGCTGCTCGCCGCCGTGCTGGGCCTGGTGACCGCCACCGGGCTGGTGACGCTGTGGATGGTGTACGCGCTGACGCTCGGCCTCGGTGTCGTCACGGTGTTCGACAGTCCGGCGCGGCAGACGTTCGTCGCCGAGATGGTCGGGACCGACAAGGTGATCAACGCCCAGTCGCTCTACAGCACCGTGCACAACGGGGGGCGGCTCGTCGGGCCGGCGCTGGCCGGGATCGTCATCGGCTGGCTGGGCGTCGCGGCGGCCTTCGGGATCAACGCGCTGTCGTTCGTCGCGATGATCGTGGCGCTGGCGTCCATGGACGTCGGCGCGCTGCGACGCGTCCCGCCCACGCCACGGGCCCCACGCCAGATCCGCGAGGGCATGGCCTATCTGTGGGGCCAAGCCGAACTGCGGGTGAGCCTGCTCCTCGTCGCCGTGGTCGGCGTCTTCGGGCAGAACTTCCGCGTCGTCCTTCCCCTCCTCGCCCAGGAGACCTACCGGGGCGGGGCGCGGAGTTACGGGTACCTGACCGCCGCGCTCGGCCTGGGCGCGGTGATCGGCGCACTGGGCAGCGCGACGCGGAGCCGATCGTCACTGCGCGGGCTGCTGCTGACCTGCCTGGCCTTCGGCGGCGTGAACCTGCTCGCCGCGGCGACGCCCTCGTTCGCGCTCGCCCTCGCCGCGATCGTCGGCATCGGGGTGACCAACATCGTCTTCAACACCGTCGCCCGGACGCTCATGGTCATCGCGAGCGACCCGCCGATGCGGGGCCGCGTGATGGCGCTGTACAACATCGTCTTTCTCGGCAGCACGCCGATCGGCGGGCCGCTCGTGGGCTGGGCCTGCCAGGAGTGGGGCGCGCGCAGCGGCTTCGTCATCGCCGGCCTGACGGCGGCGGTCGCCGCGGCCGCCATGGCGGGCACGGTGCGCGGCGAGCGTTTTCCCGCGAATCCATAATCGGCTATTTATCCGCCCTGATATCAACATTCCACAGGGACCTTTCCGACCTTTCGGGAAGCCATTAGAGAAGCATTTACTTACCTTTAGACTTCATCGTGGAGCCCCGGAGATGTGTGTGTCTTCCGGGGGAATCCTCCGAAAAAGGGTGGCCTCCTGTTCGTGGCAGGAGACCACCAGACCGCGACCGCGCGGATCCCAACTGCGAGGGGCGTCTTGTCCCCCGAGGCCGTGGCGCCCCTCGCAGCCGCCGCGACCGTGATCCTGCGGGTTCAGGTCGTTACCGGCCGGGACCTGATCGGCTCGTAGTCCAGCCAGGCGTCCTGAAGGAACTCGTTCCGGTGGGACGCGTGATCGATGTTGCTGAGCCGGAAGTACAGCGCGCGCCGCGTCCGCTCGGACTCGTCGTTGCCGCCGATGTTGTGGCCGAGAAGGTAATGGGCGAGCAGCAGGTCGCCGACGCGTCCGGTGATCTGCTCGGGCTCGGGCAGGTCGATCGGCGGGTAGGAGCAGAACATCCGCGGGCCGTGCTCGCGAAAGTATTCGGCGTGGGTCAGGTGCGTGCCCGGCCAGACCCACAGGTTGCCGGAGTTCTCCGTGAGCTGGTCCGTCATCAGGATTCCGGCCAGCATGGTGAACGTGCCGCGGACCGGGCCCTCGATCGGCGCGGCGTTCGCGGCGTCGATGTGGGGTCCGCCGGGCCGGTGCGAGTACGGCGGGATGTTCAGCGCGATCTGGACCTGCCAGGGCACCTCCAGCGTGCCACGCCCGGCCAGGTCCTCGGCGAGGCCGAAGGCCGGGCCGCCGGTCAACGGCGCGATCAGGGCCGGCTCGTCCCTGGTCTGGAGAAAGTAGAAATGGGATCCGCGCCTGTCTCCGGCGGGCGGGTCGGCCGCGACGACCTCGTCGATCCGCTGGGCCGCCTGGTCCAGGACGTCGCCCGGCACCACCTGCGGGACCACGACGTAGCCGCGCTCGGCGAACTCCTCGACCCGCGCGTCGCTCAACATCCGGCCAACCCTAGAGATCCCACCCGTACGGCGGCGAACGAATTTCACGCGTGCGCCCTCCCGGGCCCGTCTCGAGGTTTCGCCGTCCTGCTGCGGAGGGGGGCCTCCTAGATCGTTGATGGGATATTGCTGAACCGGCCGCGGGGCATGAGGAAGGGCGCCCAAGATCAGTGCGTGAAGACAGACCTAGACGCCCTTCTGATCGCACTCTATGTCCATCTCGATGACTATGTCCCGCCAACGCGGCGGCGGGGACCGGGCCGGCCTCGGCTACTGACCGACACCGAGCTGATCTGTATCGCGATCGCGCAGGTGCTGCTGCGCTGTGATGACGAACGCCGCTGGCTGCGTGTGGCGCCGGCCCGGATCGGTCACCTGTTCCCGCGCCTGCCATCTCAGTCCGGATACAACCGGCACCTGCGCGCCCTGGGCCCGCTCATGTCCCAGGCCGCACCCGGCCTGGCCCGCCAGATCCCGACCTGGCACGACAGATTGCGGCTGATGGACGGCACCCCCATCCGCTGTGGCGCCTCCCGCGTCACCGTCGACCGCTCGCTGCTGGGCGAGATCGCCGCCTACGGCCGCGACATCTGCCACCACGCCTTCTACCGGGGCGCCAAACTCATGCTCACCACCACCGAAGGCACCGTGACAGCCTTCAGCCTGGCCAACCCCAAAGAACCCGGGCGAACGCAAACAAGCCTTCCACCTGCTGCATGTGCACCCCATCGCCGCAGGCCCCGCCCGATGGTGTGCGACAAGGGCTTCGCTGGAGCCGGAATCGAAAAGGCAGCCGCCGACCTGGGACACCTGCTGATCCGCCCACAACGCGAGGACGAACCCACCCCAGCCGTGAAGGTGTTCCCCTCCCGGCTACACCAGCGGATCGAGGCGATCATCTGGACGCTGAAGAACCAACTGGGCCTGGAACGCCACAACGCCCGTACCACCGACAGCCTGTGGGCCCGCATCAGCCAGCGCATCCTCGCCCTCAACACCGCCATCTAGCACAACTGGCTGATCCACGCACCCGTCAAACACTCCCTGACCGCCTACGACCACTGACCAGCACACACATATCCCATCAACGATCTAGACGGGGTTCTCGGCGAACAGCTCCAGGTGGCGGCACTGCGGGCAGCGGTACACGTCGATCTCCCACTGCGGGCGGCCCATCACCTTCGCGCCGCCGAAGACGCCCCGTCGCAGCGCTCCCTCGACCCACCGCGCGAAGCCCTGGGAGCCCTCTCCGGCGTCACGGACGAAGCCCGGCTCCAGGCCGGTCGCGCCGCAGTACGTGCATTTCCTGTCGCTCATGGCCGGAGCCTAATCTCACGCGCTCTTCCGATACGAGCGAAACGTCACCATCGGCCCCGGCCCGTACGGCCCCGGCCGGGGCCGTACGGGCGGCCGGTCAGCGGGCCGCGGTGGCGGTGTGGCGGGCGCCGGTGCTGGCGCCGCTGAGACGCAGAGCGAGCGCCGGACACATCTCGACCGCCTGGCGCGTGTCGGCCAACAACCGCTGAGGCACGGTCGCGCCCTCGATGACCGGGAAGCCGTGCTCGTCCAGGCGGACCAGCTCCGGCAGCAGGTGCCCGCACAGGCCGTGGGCCGCGCAGCGTGTCCAGTCGACGGTGAGCCGCAGGCCGGTCTCCTCGGCGGGCGCGACCACCGGCTCCGCCTGGATCGGCAGCAGCCCGCGTGCGGGACGGCCGCAGGTGCCGTCCGCCAGGTGCTTCTTGACGTCGGCGGCGAACGCAGTCAGCGCCGACGTGACGAACCGGGCGGAACCGTCCGGGTGGTGGCAGGCTCCCCGGCCCTTCACGGTCTGCGTCCCCTGCCGTACGGCCGACAGCGCCTCGCCGCCACGGCCGGACGCCAGGGCGTTCAGCGACCGGGCGATGGCCGGCACCCCCAGCCGGCAGGGCCCGCACTGGCGCGCCGACTCCTCCCCGAGGTAGGCCGCGACGCGGGCGACCTCGCCGAGCGGGCAGACACCCTTGGGAAGCGGCAGGATGATGCCGGCCCCGAGCGCGCCGCCCGCCTTCTCGATGCCCGCGCGCGACACGAGCGCACGGTTCGCGGCGGACGGGGTGATCCAGGTGCCGTGATACCCGCCGATCAGGATCGCCTGGCCGGCCTTCGCGCCGCCCAGGTCGAGTATCTGCGCGAGCAGCACGCCGGCCGGCGCCTCGATGACGCGCGGCCGCCCGTCGGCGCCCCAGACCGTCAGCAGCACGGTGCCCGGCTCCGCGGCCGTGCCGACGGCGGAGTACAGGTCCGCGCCGAGTTGCGAGAGCAACGCCAGCTGGGCGAAGGTCTCGGCGTTGGACAGCAGGGTCGGCAGCCCGTCCACGCCGGAGTCGGCGGCCCGCACCTTGCGGCCGGGCGGCACGGCGGGATTGCCGTTGACCCCGTTGACGAGCGCTCCGCCCTCGCCGGTGACGAACCGTTCGGGCAGGCGGACCATGCGCGCGAAGCCGCCGAGGCCGCTCTCGGTGATCGCGGTGCGCATCGACCGTGCGGGCCGGCCCTCGTCGGTGACCGCGACGATGACCTCGCGGGCGCCGAGCGCCTGGGCGGCCAGGACCGCGCCGTCCAGGATCAGGTGCGGTGTGCGGTCGAGCAGGAATTTGTCCTTGTGGCTGGCGGGCTCGCCCTCGGTGGCGTTGACCAGGACGACGGGCCGGCAGTCCCGGCTGCGCGCCGACGAGGCGACGGCGTTCACCTTACGGGCGAACGGGAAGGCCGCCCCGCCCCGTCCCCGAAGGTCGACCCGCTTGGCCAGGTCGACCAGGTCGCGCAGGCGACGGCGGCGGAAGGCGCCGTGGACGGCCCGATGCGTGGTCTGGTCGACGCGCTGGAGACGGTCGAGCCCGGCGCCGAGCCGTACGGGGCTGAGGTGACGGAACTCGGTCATCGCCGATCACCGGACCAGCCGCCCTTGTCCGCCCGCAGCGACGCCCAGAACTGTTCGTCGGGCACATCCGCCTCCGATCGCGCACGGGACGGTGCCGCCTGGGTCCGCGCGTGCGCTCGCGCGCCCAGCATGCGCCGGTCGCGTGCCATGCGCGGCAGCCGGCTCGCCGCCGCGACCATCACGACCGCGAAGCAGATGACGTAGCTCCACGTCACCCAGGACTTGGGCGCACGGCCGGCCGACAGCCCGTGGATCATCGCCAGCGGCCACATGACGTACGCGGTGGCGTGCACCGCCCGCCACAGCCAGGGCCGGGAGCGGGCCACGAAACGGCCGCGGAGCACGCCGGTCACCAGCGCCAGGATCAGCAGGTCGCCGGCGATGGTGCCCAGTCCGACGTAGAGGCGGCCCGTTCCGCCGGCGAACGGGATCACGGCCTCCAGGACGCCGGCGTGCGCCTCCATGATCTTCAACAGGATGTGCGTCACGAGGAATCCGACGGCCAGCACCGCCATGGCGCGGTGCGCGGCCTGGAAGAGGATCCGGAACCGGATCGGCACGGCGCGCTGCGTCGCGCCCACACCGGCGGTGACCGCCGCCGTCAGCGCGACCAGCGCGAAGACGCCGGAGAAGAACTCCAGGAAGCCCTGGGCCCACAGGACCGCCGAGGCGCCGGGGCGCGTACGCGCCCCGGCGAGGACGACGATGAGGAGCAGCAGAGTCGCGACCGCGGGCCAGGCGCGCCGGCGTTCGGCGGCGAGCGCGGCGTCAGGTCTGGGCATCGACACCCCTCGGCGCGGTGTGGGGGTCCGGGGCCGGGGACGTCTTGGACCTGGACGGGCTGGGACTGGGACTGGACGAGACGTCGATGCCGAAGTTGAGCAGCGGGTTGCCCGCCTGGACGCGAACGCCGTCGCGTTCGGCGAATGCCTCACCGGGTGCGTCGTGAACCGTCCATCCTCCGATCCGTCTTCCGTCCAGCGAGACCGGGCCGTCCGCGCCCCGCAGCCCGAAACGGACGAGCGGGCGGGACGCCGCGCCGCCGCCGCAGGGCTGGTCGGTGCCGGTGTGCCCGAGGTAGTCGCCCTGCCGCACCCGCTCACCGTCGGGTACCTCGGTGAGCCGGTCCAGCTGGTAGTACTCGGTGGCGGTGCCGTCGTCACCGATCACCAGCACCAGGCCGCGGTCCGGGGAGGAGGAGCACAGCCGGTAGACCCGTCCCGCCGAGGCGGCGAGGACACGGCCGTCCCCGCCGTCGAAGGACAGGCCGCGGTCCGTGGGCACCAGCGTCCACGACTGGCCGATGGTCCAGGGCAGCATCAGCGGCGTTCCCCCGGCTTTCTCGCTCGGAGCGCTCCGGGCCGTGTCGAACTTGCGCAGGGCGGCGCGTTCGCCGTCGGACAGGACCGAGGCCGGGGCCTCAGTCACCATGGCGGCGAAGTCCGGCGAACCGGCCAGGGCCGCCTTCCACGTCGTGCCGGTGGCGTGGGCCAGGAAGAGCGACGCCTCGGGCATCGCGGTGCTGTCGTCCGGCGGCGGTATCGCCTCCGTGCCCAGCACCCACCCGCGTTTCTTGTCGGACCGGCTCTGCCGTACGACGGGCGAGGCGACCGTTTGCACGCCGTACTCACTGCGCGCGGCGGCACCGCGCCGGCTCAGCGCCAGCTTCTGGACCTGGCGGTCGAGCAGGACCGCCGGGCTGACCGGCTTGTGACGCTCCGTGGAACGCGACGTCGGTGTATGCCGCGCGCCACCGCGCGCGGGGCCGGGAGCGGCGACCGGACGGTGGCGGGGGCCGACCGGAAGCACCTTCTCCTCGACGATGGCGGCCAGCACCACGCCGACGGCGATGACCACCGCCGTGCTGACCGCGCCGGCCCGGCTGACCAACGAGAGCAGTAAACGACCGCTACGCGGCGAACCAGGCGACGCCACTCTTCGGTGACGGCTGGGCATCGAACCACCTCCTGAGGGACCTGAAGTGATCCAAAACCGATGCGAGGAGTGTAAGAGTTCCCCCCAGCCAACGCAGTCATCTCGGGAGAAAAGCCGAAAATCGGCACAATCGGGCAGGTGAGAGCCCTCCCGGCGCCGCCGGGCGCGTCGGCTGAGCCCGTCGCGCTCAGGTGAGGATCGAGTGACCGCCGAAACGAGGGCGCAACTGATCCTGGATCTTCGTGGCGCTGCCGTGCACGAGCCGTACGGTCTCGGCGAGCACGGCCGCGTTCACCGTCTCACCGAACAGCGAGTAGTCGAACTCCAGGGTGGCCGTGTCGACGTCGCCCTCGGCGTAGAAGCTGAGGGCGCCGAAGAGGAAGTTGCCGCCGTTGACCGCGACGTGCCGGGTGACCTCGGGGGTGAGCCCGAGGTCCACGAGAACGGGCGCCCGGACGTTCACCCGCCCCCCGCCGGTGAACACGTCGGTCACCTCGATGAAGACCACGGTCTTCTCGAACGGCACGATGATGGCGCCGTGCCGGTTGACATAGACGCCGTCGAACCGGTTCCGCATCCATTCGAGGCATCGCGTACGCAGTGTTTCGGTGAGCTCAGACATGACCACGTCCCTGGTGTCCTTCGCCTGGTGTTCGCCGTCCTGCCGTCGATTTTTCGGTTGTTAGACCATTATTGTCACCCCGCAATTGCCACGCGTCATCCTGTATTGGACGTAGCACATATACGCAGCATCACTGCACACATTTTCCCTCTTTATGGCTTTTGTCGGTAATTGTTCGTGAGGGGCTACGGGACCGGCCCCCTGCCGTCGCCCGGCTCGGATCGGCGGCAGGATGATCGCGGCGATTCCGGCACCGGGCAGTACGACGCCAGGCCGTGCCGGGCTACACCTCCAGGGTCGTCGCCTCGTGCAGCTCACGAGGCCACCGGCCTGCGCGGGGGTGTTCAGCACCCCGGGCGGCCGAGCGCGATGGCGCCGCCGTTCGGGGACCGGGAGAAGCTCGAGACTGCCGTGGTGGGCCGGTGGTTCCCGCGGTCGTACGGAAGCCGCCGGAACCGAGCGTCACCGCGCTCGGCACGTTCACGAAGAAGAGGAGGATCCCGAGACCTTCGGCCTCACCACGAAGGTCTGCCCGGCGGCCGGGTCCACGCCCCGGCCCCACCCTGGCTCACTCCCAGGACGTCCTCGCCGGGTCCGTCGCGGCCGGACACTGCCGGGTCCTGCTCCCCTCCAGCGCGGGCGGGCTCGGCGGCGATCTCCTTCCTCGAATCCTCGAACCGGCCCCGCCGATCCTCGCTCGCCGTGCCCCCACCCGGCGTGTGCCGGTGACCGGGCCGCTCGCCGCCGCGGTCAGCGTGAGGTGAGCGCGTCGAGGGCGGCGTCGACGTCCGCCTCGGTGGTGTAGAGGTGGAAGGACAGGCGTGGGCGGCCGTCTCTCACCGCCGCGCGGATGCCCGCCGTCTCCAGGCGCTCCTCCGCTCCGGGGGCGTCCACGCTCACGATCGCGCTGTCCGACGGGGGCAGGCCGAGCCCCGCCAGGAAACGGTTCGCGAGCGCCACGTTGTGCGCCCTGATCGGCTCGACGCCGATGTCGTTCAGCAGGTCCAGCGACGGCGCGGCACCGACGTAGGAGAACCACGCGGGCGAGATGTCGAAGCGCCGGGCCGAGGCGGCCAGGCGCAGCGGCGGGCCGTAGTAGGCGTGCTCCTCCCCCGCGTACCAGCCGGCGGCGAGCGGGCGGATCCGGTCGCGCACCGCCTCGCCGACGTAGCCGAACGCGGCGCCGCGCGGGGCCATCAGCCACTTGTACGCCGCGCAGACGAGCACGTCGTAACGCGTCGCGTCCACCGGCAGCCAGCCGACCGCCTGCGTGGCGTCCGCGACGACCAGCGCGCCCGCGGAGCGGGCGGCGGCCAGGACGTCCTCCACCGGGGCGAGCTCACCCGTCGCCGACTGCACGACGCTGAAGGCCACCGCCGCCGTACGCCGGTCGATCGCGTCGGCCAGCCGGCCCGGCGGCACCGTCCGCACGTTCAGGTCCTGGACCAGCCAGGGGAAGAGGTTGGAGGTGAACTCGATGTCGGGCACGACCACGTCCGCGCCGGGCGGCAGGGACCCGGCGACCGGCGCCAGCAGCTGCGAGACCGTGGCCCCGACCGCGACGTCGTCGGCGGAGGCTCCGACCAGCCGCGCGAACGCCGCACGCGCACGCCCCGTCGAGACGTCCCACGCGGCCCACGGCCGGACGCCCCGCTGCCACTCCTCCAGCGCCCGCCGTACCGCCTCGACCGTCGGTCTCGGTGGCAGGCCGTAGCTCGC